>JAFGVG010000255.1 GCA_016938095.1 Bacteroidales bacterium | reverse complement strand
TGCCGGAGTCAAGGGGGGCTCGGTTGCCGATATCATGTTTCTAACGAAATACACTTTTTCTGAGAAATATGCTGTTACCTTTAACCTGCCTGTAATGCGTCCGCTGTTATTTGGTCTTGCTTTTCAAATGCTTCAGTTTGAACCTGCGTTTACTTTTCAGTATAGTAAAGTGCTGAATGACAGCAAGTCCCTGCTAACAGGACCAGGATTGGGCGTCAGTTTGAATTACGGACCCGATTATAAGTCGGATCTTAAGAATAGAGGGGTTTCATTTTTTGCAGCAGGACCGTTTATAAGCTGGCAAGTTGGATTGGAGTTCAGCGGAAGTCAAAAGACCCGGGTGGTTGGTATAAGAGCATTTTATGTACCTCTTTCAGCAAAAAATCATCCTGATGGCAAAGTACTGGGAGGGGCGTTGGAGTATTCAGTCTACTTTTAGGATAATTTACATGAAAAAAGAATTACAATTGTCTTCAGTTAAAGGCAGGGAGATGCTGGAATATTTTAATTCAAAAGAACTCATATTTCCAGTCCATAAGCAACTCGACCCTTTTATATTTAGCTATTTACACGGCAAAATAAATTTTCCTTTCATTGACAAATTTGTTTCCCGTCCAATACCCACCGGATGTATTGTTATGTTTATACACTTCGGTTCAGAAGTAGTACTTTACGATCATCATTTTAAAAACCCTAAAAGGTATTCGTGTTTTATTGTCGGGGTTCAGGCACTCAATAAGCTATTCTATCTGCACGCGCCGGGAAATGTCGAAAACCTGATAATTGCATTCAAGCCAGGCGGATTTTCACGCATCTTTAATTGTTCTGCATTTTCAATCATGAACAGGGTGGTTGAAATAGAAAATCTGTTGGAACCTGATATGAAGGGAACCCTGAAGGAAATAGCAACAACATCAGATATTGAAGCAAGAATTTCAAAACTCAATGAATTTCTGCTTGACTTATTGAGCAAAAGCAGTTATAACACAAGGAAAAACCACCTCGAAGTGCTTGATATGATACACCGGAATTATGGGAATGTAAACCTGCAGGAAATTTGTGAAAATCTGAATATAACTCTCAGGACCATGCAGCGCTCTTTTCAGGTGAATGTGGGCATATCACCCAAAGAGTATATTCGTATTGTTCGCTTTAACAATGTATTTCAGTATTTGCTGGATGACAGGTTTGAGGACTGGCAGGATATCGTATACCGTTTCGGTTATTACGACCAGTCGCATTTCATTCACGATTTTAAATTGGTTACAGGTTATACACCACAGAAATTTATTGATTTCCAACAACACGGGGCCATTTATCTTGACCGTTTTCAAGTTGTGCGCAAAATATCCGACCTGTTGAGGTGAAAGTATTTACCTTAAAACCTATACTCCCTTATTAATTCTTATTTCAGGAACTGAAAAACGCTGGAAGTGTCGCGTTTTTACAATTTTTCCAGGGTCGCAGTTCCTACTTTTGATCTTTGCATTGAAGTTCTTTCCGGTGTTCAAGTTAATTCAACAACATGTATATGAAAGCACTTGTCAAAACAATTATTCTTCTCTTGTTTTTGATTAATCAACGTGGCAATGGCCAAATTACTTATGATTATTACAAAAATCCCGACAAAATAGGATCGTCAAATCCCAGCGCTACTCAATACTTCATCCGAAGTTTTGAATTTATTATGCAGTGGGGAGATGAGGATACCGACAGTGCCATTTATTATATGCAGAAGGCAATTGAAGAGGACAGTCTTTACGCCATCGCCTATGCCAGCCTTGGTCATCTTATCAAGTATGGCGGATATAATGGCACTTCCATTGATGCAGATTCAATTTCCAGGCTGGCTGAAAAGGCGCTTCGGATAAATCCCCGCTGCGGGGATGCACAAACATTGATGAGCTGGGTGTATTATATGAACAATGATTACCAAAAGGCAATTGAAGTTTGCAAAAAAGCGGTGGAAGCTGAACCCGATCACAGGGAGACCTGGTTGTGGCTGGGGGTGCGGTATGCCCACCTTCCGGAAAAGATTGATTCTGCCATAGCTGCATTCAATAAATGTATTGAGGTAGACCCTACTTTTGGTCAACCGCATCAAAAACTGGGATGGATTTATTTGTATGATATGCTCGATTATCAAAAGGCCGCCTACCATTTCAGAAAAATGGTGTCTTTGTATGAAAATATTGAGCCCCGCGATGAACGTATGATTGTTGGGTATTATGGACTGGGCGAAAGTCTTATTTCAATGAAAGAATGGGATGATGCCATTGACACACTCGATCTGTTACAGAAAAAATGCGATCATTCTTCGCTGTTATGGGTGGATAATCTGCGTTCATGGGGATATTCAGGACTGGTTCGTGCTTACATGGGAAAAGCGGAAACAGAACTCGATTCATTTATTGCACATAATATGGGCACATTAGACAAGCATCCAAATGATATGGGTATTACACTGAACGTTATTGAAGAGTTTGAAGGGCTTTTTTATCAACTTAAAGCGTTTAATTTTTCCGACACGCTTAAACAAATCAGAATGCCTTTGTATGAGCGTGTTTTTAGCAATTCAAAAGATGATTATGAAATAACCCGGGCAATCGAATCAAAAAACAGGTCGTTGCAGGAAAATAAAAAATACAGTGAAGCAAACGCCATGTTAAAATCATTGATGATCAGGAATTCGGGCAATAGTGAATTCAAATCAACCATTTATTTCTTAATGGCCAGCAATTATGCCTGTTTGGAAATGCCCAACAAGGCACTGAAATATTTAGATCTTTCAATTAAAGCGGGATTTAATGATTTTTCAAGAATAAGGAGTGAACCTTCTTTTGAGCGGCTCAGAGATAATCCGCGATTTGAAAAGGTTGCACAGTCACAATAGATTGCTGCACAAAATCCTTGTCGCTATCCCTGTTTTAAAATGCTATCTTTCTATTACAGGATGATTATTGCATTCTATAATCAAGAATAGCATTACTGGTTGCTTATTTCTCTGTATTTATTTCATAACGGTCGCAAATGCCGTTTTTATCTGCGTCTACAAAGCCACGGCCTGCACCGCGACCTCTGCCCTGGTTTTGGGCCATACCCCGGCCCGGACGTTGACCCTTCACGGCCTGAAACCTGGCATTGCCCCTGGCATGCCGGCCGTACCTTGTAGTATTGTTCTCATAATTATCGCAAACATTGTTGTTATTGGTGTCAACATAAGCAGGACCTTTCCCTGTGCCGTTTCTTTGTCCCCTTCCGGTTCCCGGTTCCTGTGCGATTGCAAATGCTGTTAGTGCCATTAAGGCAATTCCCGTTACAAAAAGTTTTGTTTTCATACCATTAAAATTAAAATTTATTATCAAGTTTAGTTTTGTATTTGCCTTCCACGTCGCCTGTCTGTTTGGTTGTTTCTTCCATGAGGACCGGGTTGAAGTTCGCCGGCAAAAACATTGTTAAAAAGCTGTTCAAGCTCCAATTGTTGTGATTTGTCGCATATGTCTTTTATATTCAAATAATACCCATAGGTAATTTTTTTCAGTTCCGCATGCAGGTAGCCGATTGAATCGCATAGCTGATTGAGCCTGATGGTATCTACATCCGTGGCCGACATATTTTCTAACATTTGCTGGCGATGTATGGATAGCTGGCGGTTGATCAACTGCACCTGTTTCCTGAAACCGGGATTAAAAGCGGCAAATTGCTGCATTTGCTGACGGGTAAAACCCAATTCATCCCTAAAATACCGCCCGCTGAATCTCATGGCTGAACGTTCAGTTTCCATCTGTAAGGCGGCTTTGCTGTTACTTTCGCTTTTCATTTGGTTCCTGGTATACACAATGGTTACTAGGGTGGAAATGTTCATCAGCGCCAGCAATACGATGGTCCACATCATCAGTCTGTTTTTGGATTCCGTTTTCATGATGAGGGGTTTATTCGTTCGACAACGGGCCAATGGCCTCCATTTGTGCATCGTTAATCAGCACCAGTTCCATAGGAATCTCGTTGATTGCGCTGGATGAACCCGACAGCCTGCCAAGTGCTATTCCTGCAAAAACAGCGGTAGCCATCGACAAGGCAATGACAGCCGGCCGAAGCAGGCGGACAAAACCCGGTTTGCTAAGTTCGATCCTGGATTCGTTGGCCTCAATTGCTGCCATAATGCGGGTAGCCAGAAACGGATTGGGTTCGGTTTCCTTTTCCCCGGCAATTAGGGTTTCGCTGATCTTTAATACATCAGCTGTTTTCCTGCATTGAGGGCAAACACTCAGGTGGTCTTCAACCTGAATCTTCAAATGGTCCGGCAGGGTTCCTGCCAGCCAGGCTTCCAAATACTTCTGACATAATGCGCAATTCATTTTAATTGATTTTAATGGTTAGAAACAAAACTTTATTTTTTCCTACGGTCATTTATGCTTTTTTTTATAACCCGATGACAATTTCTCCCGGAGATTTGCTTTGGCGCGCTGCAACAAGGCTTCAACAGCACCCTCGGTAGTGTTCATAACAGTCGCAATTTCTTTTTGTGACAGATCATCGTATTTGCTCAATACAATGGCTGTTCGCTGTTTTTCGGGCAGACTGTCCAAGGCATGCTGCACCCATGCCGCCTGCTCCGATTTCAGCAGTAATTCTTCGGGATTTTCGCGATGAGCAACCGGAAAATCCTGTTCTGATTTCGTGTTGTTGCCCAGGAGTGCATTCAGGCGACTAAACAAACCTGTTTTGGATGTTTTCCTGACCCTGTTTAGCGAAGCGTTGACGGCAATACGATAAAGCCAGGTTGACAGAGCCGATTCGTGCCTGAAGGTATGCAGCGACTGATAGGCCTGGATGAAAACTTCCTGGGCAAGATCATCCGCGTCTTCCTTATTATGGACAAAACCCATGCAGGTGCGAAATACCATTTGCTTGTATTTTTCCACAATCAGGGTATACTGATCCCGATCTCCTCCGAGAATGCTGTCGATAACTTCGTTATCGGTACGGTCCTTTTTCATGCATCGGATTGGGTAAGCAGCCATAAAGTTAATCCAAATC
>JAFGVG010000254.1 GCA_016938095.1 Bacteroidales bacterium | reverse complement strand
CCCATATCAATACCAGGTTAAACCAGAATGTATCTACCTCCCAACCGAAAAAATACTTAACGGGTGCATAAAAATGCGCCCGCCAGCTATTTTCCATAGGCTTTCTGAAAATAGCATCCTTTATGGGAATCATCTCCCCGTCGTGAACACTGTAATGCTGTATTTCCAGATCGTTGGTTACCACTGTGGCCAGTTGCTTGTTATAATACCGCTGCCTGAATTGCATAAATGCCTCTTTTCCGCCATACTCATCTACCAGCCGGCGGTAAATATTATCGCGCTCTTCCACTGCCCTGTTGTAACGGTTTCTGTACACAACCAAAGCCCTGTTGAGCATCTTTGCAACAGATTGGTTAATGTCCGGATGGTACCTTCCGGGGGCCAGACTGTCCATAAACGTTTGCCCGGAAAGCTGCAGGTCGCGGTTGATAGCTGTGATTGACGAATGCAGCACCAGCAAATTATTCCTGTACCTGACCGTATCGGCATTATTGTAGAACAGGTCTCTTGTATCATCAGCAATTTCCAGCAATCCCTGAATGGCGTATGACCTGTAATAGCCTGCTGTTTTGGCTCGGCTTTCGGGTTCATAAAAGTGTTTTTCGTAGGCATTGTCCTTAAACTGTGTTACTGCCAGGGCTTCGTAAGCCCACCGCGAAGTCATCATATCACCGATAAGCGGCACAGTCTTATCATTGGCTATCTTATTGTGCATCTTGCTGAAATCGACCACCACACCGCTGAACAACAGCTGGGGCACCAGTATAAGCGGCACCAGGATATAAATGGTAACCACCGAATTAAAGCCCGATGAAATGTTCAATCCCACCATATTGGCCCAGCACGAGGCTGTAAAGAGTATCACCCAGTATCGCAGCAACATGCCTTCAATTTCGAGCATGGAATTACCAATCAACACAAAAATAAAGGTCTGTACCGCCGATATGCCAAACAATATGCTGATCTTGGAAAACAGGTAGCTCGAACGGCTCAGGTTAAGAAATTTCTCACGTTTAAGAATTTTCCTGTCTTTGAAAATTTCTTCGGAACTGATGACCAGTCCCAGGAAAAGCGCCACAATGACGGCCATAAACAAAAAAGCCGGCATCACGGCATTCTCGCCAAAAATATAGCGGGGTATGCCGTTCACAAAGGTGAAATTCTTTGAAAAAAAGGCAAGCACAAAGGCCAGTATGGGCGCTTCCAATGCCAGCAACGCCAGGTATTGCTTGTTATAAAACTTCGCCAGCAAATCGCGCTTCAGAAATATCCTGAACTGGTTAAAATGGTCGGGTATCTTAAAATTGTTGCGGGGAACTGACGAATCATGTTCCCGGATGATCTTCCTGATTTCCGGGTCGATCTTTTGCTGAAACCGCTGGTACCAATCTTCCGGTGTTGTTTTCCGCTTGCGGGTAAGTCTTCCGTTGGCATCCACTTCGCGTGCTTCAACAATCCGAAGAATTTCGTTGGTATCAATATTACCACAACTCAGACATTCGGTTTCCTCAGCATCGGCATAATGCGCTTCGTGCTTAAAATAGGTAATAGCGCTCATGGGATGCCCGTAATAGATAACCCTGCCTCCCTGATCCATCACCAATAGCTTGTCGAGCATCCTGAACACATCCGACGAAGGCTGGTGCATATTGGCAATGATCAGTTTTCCTTTCAGGGTTTGCCGCTTAAGCAGGGTAATAATCTTTTCCGAATCGGCAGAAGACAGGCCCGATGTTGGTTCATCCACAAATAATATCGAGGGTTCCCTGATCAACTCCAGGGCTATGTTCAGCCGCTTTCGCTGCCCACCGCTCAGAAAAGTGGTAAATGAATCACCTACATTCAGATTCCGTGCTTCCACCAGGTCGAAATCGATCAGGGCATCCTCGACAACTTCGGCTATCTGTTCTTCGGTATACCCGTCGAAACACAACCTGGCGTTGTAGTAAAGGTTTTGATATACGGTTAATTCCTTAATCAGCAGGTCGTCCTGGGGTACAAACCCGATAATGCCTTCGAGCATTTCCTTGTTTTCATGTATATCCCAGCCGTTTATTTTAATACTGCCATGCCGGGGTTTCAGGTTCCCGTTGAGTACATTCAGCAGGGTTGATTTACCCGAACCGCTGCCACCGATAATGCCTACCAGTCGCCCCGACTCCTCAGTAAGGTAGAACTTTTTAACCCCGTTTTTGCTGTTAAAGTAATTGAATTGGATATCCTCGGCAGTGAAAACAAATTTAACCTCGGCGCTGGCCTGTATAAAACGCCCCCTGATCCAGCTGAAATAAATCGGTCCTATTTTGGGATTGCGAATCACAGCGCCCAATGTCCAAATGTAGGAACGACCCGGATTAATCCGGTGGCCGTTCAGTACCAGCGGCATGTTCCCGTAATACCTGAAAACATAGACATCGGCGCTGGGTATATGCAACACAATGATCTGCCCTTCGAGCTTGTCAACCGCCAGGTACTTGAGTTTAGGCGACGAAGTGGCATCTTTGGGCCGGATAATCAATAGCCAGTCCTGGTGAACCACATCATGGATTTCTTCGAAGGTAAATGACCTGGCATCGTTAAACTCATCCTCGTCAATTTTGAGGTATCTTGCAGCAGTCCTTACCAGGCTTAGTTCTGTGCGGTTTTGCTTCTCCCCGCTCTGGATAAAATCGAGCAGGTAAACCAGCATAATCATTTTTTGCTGATGCTCGAGTTCCTCGTTAATCTGACTGCATAGTTCAACAATTCTGGCTTCGGCATTGCTTTTAAGCACAGCCCGGTCGGTAATGGCTGCATCAGCGTCGTGCTGGTGAAAATACCTTACCTGTTCATCAAAAAAGTCGATATATTTCCGTACAATCTCATCACTGTATTGCCGGTCGAGGTAATCCATAACAATACTGCGCCTGTTATCCGACTGTCCCGCCTTATTGCTGTCGGAAACAATCGCGAACAAACGCATTAATGCCCGTAAGATCGACTCGTTCATGATATGTTAATGCAAAAACGAGGTTGTCCCGAAAGACCGGCACAGTCTTTTGAGACACCCTCGTTGGTAGTATTGTTTATGGCAACACTCAAATTAAGGCGTTGCGAACGTCCTGGATGGTTTTAAGTATCAGGTTATAATCGGCTTCCGACAAACCGGCCTCAACCTTGTCATAAACCGGTTTCAAAGCCATAAGCTTGGCTTCCAGGCTCTTGATCTCGGCATTGGTATTACGTGAAGCAAGCAGGCCCATTACTTTTTCGTATGAAGTTTTCTGTTTGCTGATAATGTCAACCAAACCGGTAAAGTTGTAAGAAGCTTCCGAAATATTGGTGGCAATGTACATCAGTTCAACCCATACACCGGCAACCATATTGACAGCCAGATCGGGATTGCTCTTTTCATCCAGAAAGCTGTAGGTATCGTAAACCGTGTTGGTAATTATTTCGGTAAGGGTGTCCTTGTTCTGGAATTTTTCTTTGTATTCATCCGTAAGCAGTTTGGAATAATCGTAGGTAACACCCAACTGATCAGCCAGCGATTTCAAAGCATTCAGGTATGTCTGTATATCCTGTTGCTGCTCATAGGTGGCAGCATAAGCCAAGTCAGCGCCATAAATACCAAGGTTCAGCGCCTTGCTTTGCTCGGTGACATATTTTTCAACATTGTTAACACTATTAAGAATTTTGGGCGAATAGGTAGCACCTATCTCGTTCAGCATCTGTGTCAGTTCAAAAGGTGCCGGTAAGGGAAAGATAACTTCACGGATATCCGACGCCAGCAATTCCTTATCAATACTGTCGGTTGCCAGTTCGTCCTGCGATGGTGACTGCTTTCCGCCCTTGCACGATGAGAAGAAGCATAAAACAACAGCCAGAAGGGTCAGTGCACTGATCTTTGCAAAGATGTTCTTTGTATACATAGTATTAAGTGGTTTAATATGATAAAAATCTTTGGTTAACAATCGCAGCAAATATAATGAATGTTATCGATTTTGCGAATAACACAGCCAAATTGTCAGGCAGAATTACTGTAAACGACGTTATCCACCTCATTTCTCGGCAAATGCTTCAATGTAATTGTGTCCGCATTTTTTTTCTTGGCATTTCAAATCCAAAACATCACCTTTGCATGCTATTTTTACTATTTTTATTTTGTGAAAAGGAGGCTGTTTCAAACAGAAACGTCATGGCGAAAGTTGTACTCCGTCATTGCGAACGGAGTGAAGCAATCTCAATGATCTGAAAGTAAAACTATGGCTGGTATCGGAAAAAACCACGGCATAAAATTCAGTCTGGCAGGCGTTATTGTTACGCTCGGTATTGTATTCGGCGACATAGGCACATCGCCCCTGTATGTGATCAGGGCCACCACAAGGGGCAATATTGCCATTGAACCCGATTTTATCCTG
>JAFGVG010000253.1 GCA_016938095.1 Bacteroidales bacterium | reverse complement strand
TCCAGGGAATAATGATGAGCAGCACCCTTTGCCAGCCTTTGAAACCCGAATTACTCATGGTAATGACATTATGTTAATGATGTATGAAGCGAATATAGCATCAAAATTTATTTATCAGGTATTTCGTTCTTGCCATAACGCGGAATTTGTTAAATTTGTTATGAACCGTTAATACAATAAGGCATGGAGCAGGGGAAAAAGGTCGACAGAAAGATGCAGCTTATTTTAGATGGTATTTCAAGGCTTGCAGAAGGCGATTATGCAGTTGGTTTTGACACAGCCACCGGCGATGATGTGTCGGATAAACTGGCAGTAGCTTTGAACAGGCTGGCCGGTTCACTCAGGAAGACAGGTGGCAGGAATCCTGAAATTGAACAGCTCAGGAAAAGCAATTCAGAGCTGAAAAGAGCATTGGAGCAGGCCAATGAGTATGAACGCCTGAAGGCTGCTTTTTTTGCCAACCTGAGTTATGAGATCCGAACCCCCATGAACGGCATACTGGGTTTTACCGCATTGCTGAAAAAGCCCGAGATTACCGGCGAGCAACAGAAGAAATATATCAACGTGATCGAAAAAAGCGGGGAGCGGATGATGCATGTGATCAACGACCTGATAGAGATCTCGCGGATCGAATCGGGTCAGACAGCTGTATCGTTGGCACCAACAAATATCAACGAACAAATTGAGATCATACATGCTTTGTACCGAAATGAAGCAGAGCGAAGAGGTCTGCAGTTCAATTACGAGTGCGGCTTAAGTACCGAAGATGCCATTATCAGCACCGACCGGGAAAAAATATACACTGTGCTGTTAAACCTGTTACGCAATGCCATTAAGTATACGCAGGAAGGGCGCATTGACTTCGGTTACGAAAAAAAGAAAACAGGCTTGTTTTTTATGTGAAAGACACCGGTATTGGCATTTCGGGGGAGAAGCTTGTCCGTATTTTTAATCGTTTCGATCTGCATGAAAAAGAAGGGGAGCGCCAATTTGAAGGGGCTGGACTTGGTTTGTCTATTTCCAAAGCTTTT
The DNA here is from genome assembly GCA_016938095.1 of Bacteroidales bacterium. GTDB lineage: Bacteria > Bacteroidota > Bacteroidia > Bacteroidales > UBA10428 > UBA5072. The sequence goes on along the minus strand of JAFGVG010000253.1, from coordinate 1,878 downwards.
GTAGAGATGCTGGGCGGAAAAATATGGGCCGAATCGGAGGAACATACGGGATCGACGTTTTACTTTGCCATCCCCTATGTTACCATGAAGGAGGAATCGGGTGTGGTTGCCTACAAAACCTCGCTTGGCAACGTGCAAGAAGAGGGGAACAAATTGAAAATAATGATTGCCGAGGATGACATGGCCACCGTGATGTTGTTGACGGTGATGCTCGAAGATTATATTGAGGAGTTGTACCATGTGGCCAATGGGCTGGAGGCGGTTGAGATGTGCCAGCAGCACCCCGATATTGATCTGATCCTGATGGATATAAAAATGTCGAAAATGGACGGCTACGAAGCGGTGCGACATATCCGTCAATTTAACAAAGACGTGGTGATTATAGCCCAAACTGCCTATGTGCTGAATGACGATCGAGAGAGAAGCCTGAAGGCCGGGTGCAATGATTATATAACCAAACCGATAAACCGCGATGCGCTGCTTGAGATGATCAACAAGCACAAGAACAAACCTGTTGCCTGAAGGGGTGTTTTGTCAGTTCTTGAGCAGGTTATTTATCACCACCGATGCACAGAAGCAGCCAAATACAGGTGGCATATACGAAATGGTACCCACTACCGAACGTTTGTTCTCCTCACCCTTAACTTCCCGGAGGGCCTTTTTACTGACCGGTTCGGGGGAATACACTGCTGTTATGCCGGTGAACACTCCCTGGCGGTGCAGGTATTTTCTGACGATGTAGGCGAATTTGCAATGGTGCGATTGGGAAATATCGCTGATTTCAACCTTTTCGGGGTGGAACTTTCCACCCGACCCCATTGAACTTACCACACGATAACCACGTTTGGATGCTTCGGTGAGGAGCGCCACTTTGGGCGTGAGGGTGTCAATGGCATCCACCACGTAGTGGAACCTGGTTTCCAGGATGGGAGCAAACCGGTCTTCTTTGAGGTATTCGTCAATGATATGGAGTTTTAACTGCGGGTTGATGTCGAGCAGGCGTTGTGCCATCACATCGGTCTTGCGTTTTCCCTCGTTACTCAGCAGGGCGATGATCTGCCGGTTGAGGTTGGTCAGGTTTACGGTGTCGCCATCGATAAGGGTAAGTTCGCCAATACCGGCGCGGCATAATTGCTCGGCAGCGTAACCACCTACACCGCCCAGACCGGCCACCAGCACATGGGCTGTCTGCAGTTTCTTCAGGTTTTCGGGGCCGGTGAGCAGTTCGGTACGGCTTAACCAATGTTCCATGTGGCAGGTAAATGTTGAAAACAAAGGCCAAAGTTAGTCATAATACGCGATTTTAATTCGGCAATACCGGTATTCATTAAGGTGGCAGCTTTTTCGTATACCTGTTCAATAGAATAGCCGGCATCGTCAGTTTCAAAGAATATCCTGTCGGCCGGGATATCCTGAAAGGCACCATAGGCTTTACTTTTAGGGTTAAAAAGCATATGGCCGAACGAAAGATAACAGTTTTTCCGAATGAGTTCGCGGGCCATTTGTTTGTCGGCGTTAAACCAATGGAATATCCAGGGCAGGGTTTGATCGGCTTTTTTGCGTATCGACAACATTTCGCTGTACGAACGTACACAGTGGATAATTAAGGGCTTATGGACCGATTCGGCTATGTGCAACTGCGCCCTGAATGCTTCAAGCTGAATGGTATAAGGTACCGCAATGGATTTATCGAGACCGGCTTCTCCAATGGCCAGCACCCGGGGGTTTCGCGAGGCCTGTTGCACTGCAGCAACCCCTTCGTTCCAGGTATGTTCTTCGACGTGCCACGGATGAAGTCCTGCAGAGAAAAAACCCGGCAATTGCAGCTTTTCCGTTTCAGCGGCAAAAACATTTAATACCACCGTGGTTTCCGGATGG
>JAFGVG010000252.1 GCA_016938095.1 Bacteroidales bacterium | reverse complement strand
GGCACGTAATATCGGTAGAAATAGCGATTAATATATCAATAAAAGTCCTGTAAGGACGATATATTGAAATCTGTCAAAGTAGAATTATTTGCTCATTGTTCATTGTTCATTGCTCATTGTTAATTGTTAATTGTTAATCGTTCATTGATTATTGTTCATTGCTAATTGTTAATTGTTCATTGTTAATCAGCCTCTTTCGGGAATTTTTAGTCCCCCTATTGCAAATATGATTTTTATCATTATATTTGCATCCGAAACAACGAAAAAATGGGTAAGCAGATCATCATTCTCGGTATTATTTTGCTCGGTATTCTTCTTCAGACGCCGGCGTGAGAATGGTATATCTGTAATCAGAATAAAAAACAAGAGCCATTCTCGCACAGGGGATGGCTCTTTTGATTAATAATAAATATCAACCATTATGAGCGACAGGTTATACATTTTCGACACCACGCTGCGGGACGGTGAACAAGTCCCCGGATGCCAGCTGAACACCGTAGAAAAAATTGAGGTGGCCAAAGCCCTCGAAGCGCTTGGTGTGGATGTCCTCGAGGCCGGTTTCCCCATTTCCAGTCCCGGTGATTTTCACTCCGTTGAGGAAATTTCCAAAGCAGTTCAGAATCCTATCATATGCGCGCTCACCCGTGCCGTTGAAAAAGACATTGACGTGGCCGCCGATGCCCTTAAGTATGCAAAGCGCAAACGCATACACACCGGTATTGGCACCTCACCCTATCACATTAAATACAAATTCAACGCCACCCCTGAGGAAATCATCGAGCGGGCCATCGCCGCGGTGAAATATGCCAAAAAGTATGTCGAGGACGTGGAATTTTACGCCGAAGATGCCGGACGCAGCGAAAACGAATACCTCGCCCGGGTTATCGAAGCAGTTATCAAGGCCGGTGCAACCGTCGTCAACATCCCCGACACGACCGGTTACTGCCTCCCCGAAGAATACGGGCAGAAGATCAAATACCTGGTCGACAATGTAAAGGGCATTCACAAAGCCGTTATTTCCACCCATTGCCACAACGACCTGGGCATGGCCACCGCCAACAGCGTCAGCGGTGTCATTAACGGCGCCCGCCAGGTCGAGGTCACCATCAACGGCATTGGCGAAAGAGCTGGTAACACCTCCCTCGAAGAAGTGGTGATGATCATGAAAAGCCGTAAACACCTGAACATTGAAACCGGCATTGTTACGCAGAACATTTACCGAACCAGCCGTATGGTGTCGTCGCTTATGAACATGCCCGTGCAACCCAACAAAGCCATCGTCGGCCGGAATGCCTTTGCCCATTCATCGGGCATTCACCAGGACGGTGTGCTGAAAAACAGGGAAAACTACGAAATCATCGACCCCGTTGACGTAGGCATCAGCGAATCCATCATTGCCCTTACCGCGCGCAGCGGTCGTGCCGCTCTCCGGCACAGGCTTCAGAACCTCGGCTATAAAATCGAAGGCGAAGAGCTTGAACAGATCTACGAAAAATTCCTCGAAGTGGCCGACCGTAAAAAAGAGGTCAAGGACGAAGATCTTGAACTGCTGGTGGGCAACAAGGAAGCCTTTAACGGAAAGGCCATCAAACTCGAGCACCTCCAGATCATCGGCGGTAAATCGGCCATTCCCATGGCAGCCGTTACCCTTAACATCAAAGGTGAGTTGTTTACCGCCACCGAATCCGGTAACGGCCCTGTCGACGCAGCCTTTAAAGCCGTTCGCACCATTGTCCGCCACAACATCCGCCTCGAGGAATTCCTCGTTCAGGCCATCACCCGCGGAAGCGACGATATCGGCAAGGTCCATATCCAGATCGAAAACCGTGGTAATTACTACTACGGCTTTGCCGGGCACACCGATATTCTCACGGCTTCGGTAGAAGCTTTCATCAATGCTATCAACAAAATTGTCTAACATAAAACACTTCAAAATTGGGAAAGACATTATTTGACAAGGTTTGGGATGCCCATGTGGTCACACAGATACCCGAAGGCCCCAGTGTACTGTATATCGACAGACACCTGATTCACGAAGTTACCAGTCCGCAGGCTTTTGCAGGACTCGAACGGAGAGGCCTTAAGGTTTTCCGCCCCGACCAGACGCTGGCAACCCCCGATCACAACGTTCCAACCGTTAATCAGCACCTTACCATTCACGACGTGCTTTCGCGCACACAGGTCGACAAACTCACCGAAAATACCCGCAAGCACGGAATAAAACTTTACGGCCTCAACAACCCCAACCAGGGCATCGTGCATGTGATAGGTCCCGAAATGGGCTTCACCCAGCCGGGCATGACCATTGTCTGCGGCGACAGCCATACCTCCACCCATGGCGCCTTTGGCTGCGTGGCTTTTGGTATAGGCACCAGCGAAGTCGAAATGGTACTGGCCACCCAGTGCATCATGCAGCCCAAGCCCAAAAAAATGCGTATCACCATCAACGGTGCGTTGGGCAAAGGGGTTACCGCCAAAGACATCATCCTGTATATCATCTCCAACATTTCGGCCAGCGGCGGCACCGGTTACTTTATCGAATATGCCGGTTCGGCCATCCGCAGCCTCAGCATGGAAGGCCGTATGACTGTCTGCAATATGAGCATCGAAATGGGTGCCCGCGGCGGACTCATTGCGCCCGACGAAACCACCTTCAGCTATCTCAGCGGCAGGGAATTTGCCCCCAAAGGTGCCGAATGGGACAACAAAGTGGCCGCCTGGAAAAACCTGGTTTCGGATCCCGACGCGGTATTCGACCTCGAACTTTCCTATGATGCCAACAATATTGAACCCATGATCACTTATGGAACCAACCCCGGCATGGGTGTCGGCATCACCGGCCGCATCCCCGACATTACCGAAATACCCGAAAGCAACAGGCTCACCTTCGAAAAAGCCCTCAACTACATGGGTTACGAAAAAGCCACCCCCATGCTGGGTAAACCGGTCGACTACGTGTTTGTCGGCAGTTGTACCAACGGCCGTATCGAGGACCTCAGGCAATTTGCCGCCTTTGTAAAGGGTCGCAAAAAAGCCGCCAATGTAACCGCATGGATTGTTCCGGGCTCCAAACAGGTCGAAAAACAAGCCCTTGCCGAAGGCATCGACAAGGTACTTGCCGAATCGGGCTTCGAACTCCGCCAGCCGGGCTGTTCGGCATGCCTTGCCATGAACGACGACAAAATTCCCGAGGGTAAGTACGCCGTGTCCACTTCCAACCGTAACTTCGAAGGGCGCCAGGGACCCGGTGCACGCACCCTCCTGGCCAGTCCCCTCACCGCGGCAGCAGCAGCCATCACCGGCAAAATAACCGACCCCCGCGACTTCCTTTAACACTGTCAGTTTTATTGCTAATTGTTAATTACTAATTGTTAATTACTTTATCATGTCCACTGAAAAATTCACCACATTGATATCAACCTGCGTTCCGCTTCCCATCGAGAACGTGGATACCGACCAGATCATTCCCGCCCGCTTTCTCAAAGCCACCACACGCGATGGCTTTGGCGAAAACCTGTTCCGCGACTGGCGGTACGACCGTAACAACCAGCCCAAACCCGATTTTGCCCTCAACAATCCTACCTGGTCAGG
>JAFGVG010000251.1 GCA_016938095.1 Bacteroidales bacterium | reverse complement strand
TCCTTACCATTTGCCGATACAGTCGCGTGCTTGGCAATAATCCGGGGGATTTTCACAATATTCATCGTTCCCCTCAGGTATACCTCTGCCTCATATTCACTCACCTGATTGAGGTGATAAGGCGCTTTGCTGATAACCTTGCGTAAAATGGCATAAGCAGGGTCCTCCTTCCCGGGCGTTATGACAACAGCCTTAACCTCTACCGGCTGTTCTTTAAGCACTATGTTCACGCTTAAAGGATTATTGTCCATCACAATGCTTTTGCGAACCAAATAGTAGCCCATCGATTTATAAACGATAGTGTGTTTGCCCGGCTCAAGCTTTATTTCGTAATAACCCTCGGCATTACTGGTAACACCTGTTGAGGTAGTCTCGTCGTAAATGACAACAAAGGGAACCGGCTCACTTTTTTCATTGATTATGCGACCCTTGACCGATTGCGCATAAGCAGAAGTAACTGATACTAACCCTGAGACAATGGTGAAAAAGAACACAAACGTTTTTTGCATAGGTGGATGTAACATTTACAACATGACGATTAACAGAAGAATATGTTACAGGCTGATGCGCTGCCGCTAAAAAAAGATGCTCCCTGCTGCCACTGCCACTGCCACTGCCACTTGCTCGCTGAGCCTGTCTGCCACCAGGCAGGCGGAGTCGAAGCATGCTACTTATCCCCGCTGACCAACTGTCCTTTCTCGTTAAAAGATTCCCAACGGCCCGTCCGCTTGTTCCGGACATAGTCACCTTTTTCTTTAATCATACCGTTATGGTAAAGAGCCGTGTATGATCCGTGCAGATTGTCGTGTTTATAATGTGCTTCAATGGTTTTATTACCCTTTTGGTCATAAAACTCCCATTTACCGGAGATCTGACCTTTGCAGTAGGATCCTTTCCAGCGTGGCTGACCGTTGCGGTGCCAGGCAAGCGTTTCGCCGTGAAGTTTTCCCTTTTTAAATGTGAATTGCTCCTTTACCTGGTCATCTGCATGGTATAAAACAATGCATTTACCTGAAAAAGGCTTGTAGCTGCCTTCAACATAAAAAATATCTGCTCCTATATCTTCTTCTGTAACGGTTATCTTGCCGTTGCAGGCGGCAGCCAAAATAACCAGTATAAACAAATAGCCTTTCATAGCGCCTTTGGTTAATAGTATTGTTTGCTACCATTAACGCTTTAAAGCACTCTCGGGTTAACTATTGTTGATGAACAGAAAAATTAACCCAGTGAAATGTTAAAATCAAAGGATAAAAAACGCTTTTACTCTCGCAAGTTGGCTTCGCGGGTCCAATCTTCCGCTCTGCCCACGAACTTCATCCCTAACACATAGCCTTTTAGCGTCATTTTATTGTCATCACCCTCGAACCACATGTAGCAGTCATAAGTTTTTCCGTTATCGGGGTCATAAACGGTTCCGCCTTCCCACCTGTTCTTCTCGGCATTATAGGAAAAATCTTTTAGAATCATTAACCCCCAGATTTTTTTGTTACGCTGGCCGGGGTCGGGGTTATTTACATCCAGCTTGTCTTTTTCGGTTTCAAGCCATTCGACTTTGCCATAAAATTTACCATTGGTTGCTTTGAAAATTCTCACCTGCGATGTTCCTTTAGCCGGAACCCAGATGCCCACAATTTTGTCAGCCTGACTGAATGCAAATGATGCAGAAAACAACAAACCAAGAATGATGAGGATGCTTTTCTTCATAATAAAAGAATTAAGGTTTCACAAGAGATCATATTAATGGTTATTCCGTTGCAGTATAATATAATCATAACTAAAGCCGGCCTGGGTGTCCGGCTCGGGAACTTCGCGCGATAGCTCGGTCCATTCACCTGGCACAATTTCCGGGAAAAAAGTGTCGGCATCAAAAACTTTATGCACCCGCGTAAGGTACAATTTTGAAGCCAACGGCAAAAACTGGCGGTACACCGATGCGCCACCAATGACAAAATTCTCGGAATGGCTGTCGCACAAGTCCATTGCTTCATCAATGGATCGCGCCATGATGCACCCTTCGAACCGGTCGGCGTTGTTATCGGAAATGACTATGTTACGCCTGTTTTTCAGCGGGCCACCCGGAAGTGAAAGGAAGGTATTTCTGCCCATGACTACGGTGTGCCCTGTGGTAATCTTCCGGAATCGGGGAAGATCTCCGGGTATATGGCAAAGCAGCCTGTTATCTTTTCCTATCCCCCGGTCTTCTGCTATGGCTACAATAATGGATATGGGCTTCATAGGGCACTGGTTAAACCGAAATTTCTCCTTTAATATGCGGGTGCGGGTTGTAGTTCGTCAGCACAAAATCGTCATAGCTGAAATGGCTGATATCACGTATGGTAGGATTCAGGGTCATTACCGGCAGTTCCCGTGGTTCTCTGCCGAGTTGTGTTTTCACCTGTTCCAGATGGTTTTTATAAATATGTGCATCCCCAAACGTGTGGATGAATTCACCCGGCTTAAGGCCAGTAACCTGCGCTACCATCATCAGCAGCAGGCTGTAGGAAGCTATGTTGAACGGTACACCCAGAAATATGTCGGCACTTCGCTGATACAACTGGCACGAAAGTCTGCCGTCTGCTACATAAAACTGAAAAAGTACATGACAGGGAGGCAATGCCATATTTTCGAGATCGGCCACATTCCAGGCGCTGACAATGTGCCGGCGCGAATCGGGTTTTTCCTGAATGGAGCGTATTACCCTATCCACCTGGTCGACATTCCCACCTTTATAGTCGGGCCAGCTGCGCCATTGATACCCGTATATATGCCCCAGGTTACCCTGACTGTCGGCCCACTCGTCCCATATTTTTACCTGATGCTCGTGAAGATAACGGATATTGGTATCCCCCTTGAGAAACCAAAGCAATTCGTATATAATCGATTTCAGGTGAAGCTTTTTGGTGGTCAGCAACGGAAAACCATTGTCGAAATTGAACCGCATCTGATAACCAAAAACGCTGAGCGTTCCCGTTCCTGTCCGATCAGCCTTTTCGGTCCCATGCTCAAGCACATGGCTTAATAAATGCAGGTATTGGTTCATTGGCAGCACATATAATAAAGCGTAAAAATAATAAAGAAAAGTTAGCACAACAGGAAGCTGCTTAAGTAATTTGCAACTGTTGATTTCTTTTAAGTTATTAACATTTAGACAACCTTAAAATTTTATTACTTTTAGCCACATTACTAACACGAATTATTTGTGCAATCTGGCAAACCCCCGATACTGATTGTCCTGTTGCTTGCAGCACTGAGTTTCCGTGTTTCAGGACAGGTTGATTTTACCGTTAACGAGACTTCGGGATGTGATATGCTAAAGGTCAAATACACCTTTACGTGTGCTGTTGATACCTTCACCTCCTTTTACTGGGATTTCGGCAATGGCGAAACCAGCACGCTGAGAGATCCCGACACCGTTATCTACAACATTGTCAATAGTTACACTCCTGCCCTGGTTTTCAACAACCGGCCTGATCAGATGATCGTGAAACCCGATCTGATTCAGGTGCACCGGACAGTGCCGGCAACTTTCAATACCAAAGACACCGTTACCTATAATTACTATGTGCTTTGGCACGATTTGCCGCTGGATGCCGGGATTACTTATACATTTAACTGGGATATCGAGGAATTCGCCCCCCGGACCGGCCGTCGTCAGGAGGTTACCTTCCCCCGCCAGGATACCTTTACGGTTTCGTTAACGGTTGCCGATGAATTCGGCTGTACCAGCACCGACACACGCGACATATTCGTTCTCGAGGAGATTACCGTACCCAATGTTTTCACACCAAACGGCGATCTGCTCAACAGTGAATTCCGGGTCACCAGCAACGGGGGCTTCCCTGTCCGTATGCGGATTTTTACACGCAGCGGCGTGCTGGTTCACGAGAGTGAAGGCTTTATCGTATCGTGGAACGGAAAAACGGCCAATGGCGTTGAAGTAAGTACAGGCATCTATTATTATACTATCGAAGCCTTATGGGGTGATCCGGACAAGCGTTATTCCAAGGCCGGTTTCGTGCACCTGTATCGTTAACCGCCCGCCGGAGTGACTATTCGCTTTGCCTTTTCTGTGACTATTTGATTTTTTGAAAATTACGTATGGGGATGAAATTACATTACATACTGCTATTGCTGTTTCCGTTATGTATATATGGACAAGCGCCCGAGAATACCGGGCACAGGCCCAAAATAGGACTTGTACTCAGCGGGGGCGGTTCAAAAGGCCTTGCACATATTGGTGTGATAAAAGTACTCGAAGAAGCAGGTATTATCCCCGATTACATCAGCGGGACCAGCATGGGAAGCATTGTTGGGGGGCTTTATTCCATTGGCTACACAGCCGATGACCTTTCGAAACTTAACCAGAATATGAACTGGCCGGTGCTGTTATCCGACAATGTCCCCCTCAGGCATGTTTCCATCGACGAAAAACATGGCTACCGAAGATCCTTTGCCGAGTTTCCCATTCGCAACCGGAAGGTAATGCTCCCCTCGGGTATGATCGAAGGACAAAATCTCGAACTGCTGCTTTCAGGACTTACCTGGAGGACTGCAGGGATCGATTCATTCGACAGGTTCCCGTACCCTTTCCGTTGTGTGGGAACCGAAATTATAAACGGTGAAATTTTGGAATTCAAAAGTGGCGACCTGGCAAAGGCTATGCGGGCAAGCATGGCCATACCAAGTGTATTTAGCCCGATTGTGTTCGACAGCACCAAAGTGGTGGTTGATGGCGGTGTAATCCGTAATTTTCCGGTTGACGAAGTGAAAAATATGGGCGCTGATATCATTATCGGTGTCTATACCGGCTTTAAAGAAAACATTACGGCTTCCGACCTCAGTTCACTTGATAAAATCCTCAGCCGGTCGACAGCAACCTATGGTATATTCGACTC
>JAFGVG010000250.1 GCA_016938095.1 Bacteroidales bacterium | reverse complement strand
GAATTAAATCCATGGCGCAAATGGGGCATTTCCCCGGCTTGTCCATACGGATGTGTGGGTGCATGGCACATGTCCATACCTCTTCTGTTTCAGAAAAGGCCTTGCTTATGTGGTTGGTTTCATTGTGGGGCTCACGAAATATAAAGCAGCCCAGTAACAGTCCGGTTAAAATAAGCAGACTGTATATCAGATATTTGTTGTTCAGTAGCTTTTTCATTTATTCAATGGCTTTAAATTCCTGAATTGGTGCATCTGCCATTAGCTTTTTCAACCAGGCAACTGAGGTATTGTAATCAGCAATGGCTTCAAATTGCCTGTTTTCATAATCAAGCAACAATTGCTGATACCGCAACAGATCTGTCAATCCGATGCCCGAAGCAGAAAAGTTTTTAGTCATGATGTCAAATGATTGTGATGCCAGCCGCTTTTGATTGGCATACAAATCCACGCGCCTTTTGGCGTCGTGATAAAACTGAACAGCCTCGTAATACTCGCTTTGCAATGCATTCACAGCTGCTTCATATCCCTGACTGGCTGCTGCCTGCATCATTCCAGCCTCGTTTTGCATGGCCTTGTATTTCTTGCGATAAACAGGCAGGGTGACAGTGACCATGGGCATGACCATGTCGTTTCCGTTCATTTCTGATGCCGACATATTGCTTTTTTGAATAACCGAATAATTCAAACCAATACCCACCATGGGTAAGCCCATACGGGAGACCATTTTTTTACGGGCGGCGAGCGATTGCTGCTCGTAATGATACATTCCCGCCATAGGATTTCCGGTCAGCATGCTGTCGGATATCTGCAAAAACGAAAAGATAGACGTTTCAGCAAGGATACTGTCAGGTAAACTTACCGCAGCGTTTGCCGGCCTGTTCAGGTAACTGTTGAACCGGGCGGTTATGGTTTGAAAACGGCTTTTCAACAGTGCGATGTTGTTTTCCAGGTCGCCCATTTCAATTTGTACCCCAATCACATCATTCATCCCCGGTTGGGACGCGGAAGCACCCATGCCGCTGCTGAATTTTGTTAATGCAAGCTTTTCAATTGATTTGAGAATCTGCATATTTTTTTCAGCAATGCGGATATACTGTGATGTTTTGAACAACTCGTACCATGTTTGTTGCACATCAAACCACACCTGTAACCGGGTTTCTCTCAACGATTCATAGCGTGCATTGGCCATCAAACTCATTTCATCTTTTGCGTTTTTAAGTACCCCAAACCACGGAAATATTTGCATTAACCTGATATCAGCAGCCTGTTTTCCCGATATGATTTCCATGGGACTGAGAAAAACTCCCATGCTCAACTCGGGATCGGGCAAACTGCCGGCTTGCGGTATTTTCTGCAAGGCAGCCTTGTATTCATAATACTTTTGCAATACCAAAGGATTGTTTTTTGTGGCCATTTCGAGATAATGCGCCAGTGAATCGGGTTGTTGTCCCGATGTGGTATAAAACACACAAAATGCAATGAATACAGTTATTGCTGTTTTAACGATTACTATTTTCATTTTATTCCAGATTATCAATGTGTTGAACTGAATCAACAGGTAACTTTTTAACTGCCGCTTCTCTCCACATGGCCTGGAGCAGGGGTACCACAAATATGGTCATCACCTGGATGAGCATGCCGCCGAATGTAGGGATGGCCATAGGGACCATGATTTCCGCCCCTTTTCCGGTCGAAGTCAGCACCGGCAGCAGGGCAATAACCGTAACGGCAGTTGTCATCATGGCCGGACGCACACGTTTTTTCCCTGCAATTACCACAGCTTCTCTTACCGACTGAACAGTACCGGGTTTCTGTTCTTCGAATACCTGGTGGATGTATGTGCCCATGATCACGCCATCGTTGGTGGCGATACCAAAAAGAGCGATGAAACCTACCCACACAGCCACACTCAGGTTGATGGGGTGCATCTGGAACAGGTCGCGCATGTTTATGTCCGCAACGGAGAAGTTCATGAACCCATCCTGACCGTAAAGCCAGAGCATGATGAAACCGCCGGCAAAAGCCACAAACACACCTGAGAAATGAATGAAGGACGCAGTTACTGTTTTAAACTGAAAATATAACAGCAGGAATATCACAACCAGACTGATGGGTATCACAACCGACAGCCTTTTGGTGGCCCTGAGCTGGTGTTCGTAATTTCCCGCAAATTTGTACGCAACACCTGGGGGTAAACTGATTTCGCCCGATTCAATTTTTTGACTGAGGAGGGCCTCTGCTTCTTCAACCACGTCGACTTCAGCTGTGTTTCCAACTTTGTCGAAGATTACATACCCGGTCAGAAAGGTGTTTTCGCTACGGATCATTTGGGCTCCTTTGGTATAATGGATATCGGCAATATCTCCCAGGGGAATTTGCACGCTGTTCAGGGCCGGTATCAGTATCCGCCTCAAATCTTCGGGATTATCCCTGAGTTCACGGGCGTAGCGCACACGAATAGGGAAGCGTTCGCGGCCTTCAACGGAATGGGTCAACGACATGCCGCCCACAGCAACCTGTAAGATCTCCTGAACATCGCCGATACTCATGCCGTAGCGGGCCATCGCTTCACGGTTGAGCCTGATTTCGATGTATGGAGCGCCTACAGCTCTGTCATAGAACACCGATGAGGCATTTACTGAAGAAACTGTTTTTAGGGCTCTTTCCAGTTCCAACCCGGCTTGTTCAATGGTCTCCAGGTCAGGTCCGTATACCTTTAATCCCATTGGAGCCCGCATACCGGTTGACAACATTACCAGGCGCGTTTCAATGGGCTGTAATTTGGGAGCCGAGGTCAGTCCGGGTATGGCAGTTACCTGTACAATTTCGTTCCAGATATCATCGGGCTTTTTGATATGCGGTCGCCATTGCCGGAAATACTCGCCTTTGTTATCCGGAACCAGACTGTCGGCAGGGATAGCACGGAATGCCTCACTCGTCTGATTAAAAGTACTGCCGTTTTTGAGGACATAGTTACCTGCTTTATCAACCCGGAATCGTTTGCGGTGCCCATCCTCATCCAGCAGGTATTCCGACCGGTAATTGATGGTGTTTTCAAACATCTGTACCGGCGCAGGATCCAATGCAGAGTTGACCCGGCCCCACTTGCCCACAGCAACTTCAATTTCGGGGATGGCGGAAAGGCGTTTGTCGAGCATCCGGATGTATTCAATATTTTTCTCGATGCCCGTATGGGGCATGCTGGTTGGCATCAGTAAAAATGAGCCTTCGTTGAGCGAAGGCATAAATTCCTTGCCTGTTCCGGGAAACTTATTTACAGAGGCCTGCCAGAAAGCCGTTTGACGGAATGATTTCCAACCCAGGCTTTCAAAACCATGTGCAGCAATACCAAACATGTTACCGAAGCCTTGCCATGCCAGCATGCCGAATAACAGGGTAATCAAAGGAATCATCATGAATTTCCATTTATTTTGCAGTCCCCACCGCAGTATGGGCTCATAGAAATGAACCAGCAGTAACATGACTGCCAGAATAATAACCATAATGCCGGTAATAAACAGAAAATTCACCAGTGCACTGTTGTGGGCACCCAGGGGCAGCCATTCAACGGCAAGGTAGTAAACGGCCACCAACACGGTAATGGCAATAATTAAGGTGCTGTTAAATACCCTGCGGATTTTAGCGGCGTTGAAACGGACATTGAAGAAAACATGGACCAGCGTGGGAAGTACAACAATGCCTAAAACAAAGGCCGAAAGCAGGGCAAAGGTTTTGGTGAAAGCCAGCGGATGAAACAATTTTCCTTCAGCCGCCTGCATGGCAAACACGGGCAGGAAGCTTACAATAGTTGTGGCTATTGAGGTTACCACCGCCGAACGAACTTCGGTTGTGGCCTGATATACCACGCGCATCAGTTTTTTACCACGGATGCCTTGATTTTCCGGCTTTTCCAAATGTCTCAGTATATTCTCCACATCAACGATACCGATGTCCACCATAACCCCAATGGCAATGGCAATGCCCGATAGTGCCACAATGTTGGCATCAACGCCGAAAATGCGCATAAAGATAAAGGTCATCAACACGCCAACCGGAAGTAGTCCGGCCACTATGAGCGAAGCCCTCAGGTTAAGCACCAACACAATGATCACGATGATGCTGATGAGAATTTCATGCGAAAGGGCTGATTCGAGCGTACCTATGGTTTCTTTAATCAGTCCTGTACGGTCATAAAATGGCACAATGGTAACCTTGGAAATGCTGCCGTCGGGTAAGGTCTTTTGGGGCAAACCAGGTTCTATTTCCTTAATCTTTTCTTTTATGTTTTGAATTACCTCCAAGGGGTTCGACCCGTATCGTGCCACCACCACGGCACCTGTTGCTTCTGCGCCCGATTTGTCGAGTCCTCCCCGGCGTGTTGCAGGGCCAAACGATGTGTGGGCAACATCTTTAACCCGAACCGGAACATTATTGCGAACAGCCATAACGGTATTATCAATATCTTCGAGACCCCTGACGTATCCAAGTCCCCGGATGATATATTCAACCTGGTTCAACTCCATGGTTTCCGCCCCGATGTCGAGATTGCTTTTGCGCACAGCGTTCATCACATCCATTACCGAAACGCCGAAGGCTTTCAAGGCATCGGGATTGATATCCACCTGGTATTCCTTAACGAATCCGCCTACAGAGGCTACTTCAGAAACTCCCTCTGCAGCCGACAGGCCATATTTAACATAAAAATCCTGAACAGAACGTAATTCCTGCGGATCCCATCCTCCATTGGGTTTACCGGTTTCGGGGTCCCGCCCTTCCAGTGTGTACCAGAATATCTGGCCCAATGCAGTGGCATCGGGGCCCAGGGTAGGGGTAACACCGGCAGGTAATGTTCCCGCCGGCAAGGAATTAAGTTTTTCCAGTATACGTGAACGGCTCCAGTAGAAATCGATGTTGTCTTTGAAAATGATGTATATAAAAGACATGCCGAACATGGATGTGCTGCGTATGGTTTGCACCCCCGGAATACCCATAAGCGAAGTGGTCAGCGGGTAAGTTACCTGGTCTTCGATATCTCTGGGTGAACGCCCCATCCATTCCGTAGCCACTATCTGCTGGTTCTCGCCGATATCGGGTATGGCATCCACCGGGACCGGATCGCGGGGAAACCAGCCCGTGCGCCAGTTAAAGGGTGAAAACACCAGACCGAAAACCACAAAAGCCGCCAGGAAAAGGAAAGTCACGAGCCGGTTTTCAAGGAAATATTTTACTAACCGATTAAACATGTTAATATGCTTATGTGATGATGTGATAATGAAATGATATGCTGACGAGGCTGTGTAAAAAGTAATTTTATTAGGCGTAGTTGCAACCGACCAAAGGGAGCTCAGCGAAGCTAAACTACGCCTAGCGCATTGTACTGAATGTCAGCTATGAATGCTAGGCGTAGTCTCCTGACTACGACCATTTTATGACTTTTTACACAACCATTGGCAAATTGTCAAATTGTCAAATTATCTGTACTTACAGCACCCCGGCAACGCATCATATACCTTGTCATCGGCTTTGTACTTGTCAGTGTCATGTCCCACGGAAGCAATTTTCTTTTGCACATCGTCGCTTTTCACCTGGGTCGGGTTATAAACAAGTGTCAGTGTTTGACTTTTCTTGTCCCATGTTGCTTTTGAAACACCGTCCATTTTAGCGGCTTTTTCAATACGGGTTTTACACATATCACAACTGCCCGAAACTTTTATGGTTTCGGTTTTGGAGGAGGCGGACTTTGTCTGGGTAGTAGACTGGGCATAGGAAATTGCACTCACTACCAATGCCAATACCGCAGTAATCATGAATTTTACTGTTTTCATTGCTTTAGGTATTAAAGTAAATACTTGAAAAATTAAAAATGCAGGATAGCAGGTGAATTGATCATTTCACCAGCCTAATAAAAGGAAGGAATAACCGGTTAAATACGAAATACACAAATGCCGGCCAGGTTCACTGTATTGGCAGAAGTTTCACCAGGCGGTCTGACAATTGTGTATGGGAAAACTGCAGGCTTTACATCATTAGAAATACTGTTTACCGGTAGCGCTAAATCCTGTACAGCTTTTCTGCCGGTTTCCTTCAATTGAAGTGAAGAAGG
>JAFGVG010000249.1 GCA_016938095.1 Bacteroidales bacterium | reverse complement strand
GTCACCATGGTCTGAAAATTCAGGAGGGCTTCAAGCCTTCCCTGCGAAATTTCAGCCTGATAAGGTGTATAGGAAGTATACCAGGCCGGATTCTCCAGTACATTGCGCTGGATAACAGCTGGCATAACCGTTCCGTAATAACCCATACCTATGTAGGTTTTGTAGAGCCTGTTCAGCTGTGCAAGCGATCTTATTTTGTTATAATAGGCTTGTTCGCTCATACCTGCAGGTAAGTCAGGTTCTTTTCCGAGCCTTATATCCGGAGGTATGGTTTTTTCAATTAATTCGTCCAGGGAAGCAACACCAATTCTTTCCAGCATAGTGGCAATATCTTCCTGTCCGGGACCTGTATGTCTGAAAGCAAAATGATCGGAATGCATAGCAGCAGTTTAAAGTAGGTATTTAAAATAATAACGGAACAAAATTGTTCCCTTCGTTTAAGTTAAAAAAGGATTTGTATCATATTCATGTCCAACAGTGGTTTTTGGACCATGTCCGGGCCAAACCACTGTCGATCGGGGCAAGGTCATAAGTTTTTTCTTTATGGCATCAATGAGCGTGGCGTGATCGCCCCCCGGAAGATCTGTCCGGCCTATACTTCCGGAAAAAAGTGTATCTCCGCATATAACAAAACCATCAGGCTCACTGTAAAAACAAATACTACCGCGGGAATGACCGGGCACATGCAATACCCGGAGGCAGCTTTCGCCAAAGGCAAAGGTATCTCCATCTGATAAAAACTTTTCAGGCAGGGGCGGCTTGTCGATCAC
Source organism: Bacteroidales bacterium (assembly GCA_016938095.1). Lineage (GTDB taxonomy): Bacteria > Bacteroidota > Bacteroidia > Bacteroidales > UBA10428 > UBA5072. The sequence continues at coordinate 8,774 of JAFGVG010000249.1, read as the reverse complement.
AAAGCCAAAAATACCTGCGTATTTATCCGCATCCTCTACGAGCATCAGATCATCCTTATGCATATAGACAGGGCATCCGAATTCCGATTGAAAACGGGCATTGCCAAAAATATGATCGAAATGACCGTGCGTATTAACAATGGCAACCAGTTTCAGTTTATGTTCAAGGATGTAGGTGAGCACGGCATCAAACTCCTCCTTGGCATGGCATCCCGGATCGACAATTATGCAGGATCCGGTAAAATCGTGCAGGATAAAAGTATTTACACCTAATTCATTAACAACAAAGCGCTGTATGGTTATGGCAGGCATGCAACAGATTCTTTAAATAAACCGCAATTTATTGTTTTCCTCCCAACATTGGCACAAAAACAAAAGAACCATGTTGAGTTTTTTTAAAATCGCCATGCTCCGATTTTTCCAGCAAAGTCATCACCTGGGCATCAGATCCGCCAACCGGTAAAACAAGCCTGCCTCCTGGCTTTAACTGTTCAAGCAGCTTTTCGGGTATTACAGGGGCAGCAGCTGTAATGAGAATACGGTCGAAAGGACCATAAGTAGGAAGTCCCTGGTAACCATCACCATAAAAAAACTGAACCCGGTAATGCAATTCATTTAGTAATATCTGCGCCGAAAGATAAAGTTCCTTTTGTCGTTCAATGGAAAACACCCTTGCTCCTAACTCAGCCAGCACGGCTGCCTGATACCCCGAACCGGTTCCCACCTCAAGCACCTTGTGCCCTGCCTCAACCTGCAGCAATTCTGTCTGAATCGCTACCGTATAAGGTTGCGAAATAGTCTGCCCTGCCCTGATAGGGAAGGCCTGATCGCGGTAGGCAAACTTTATAAAACCGCTATCCATAAACAAATGGCGGGGTACCTTATTAATAGCATCCAGCACTTTTTCGTCCCTGATACCTTTTTTACGGATTTCTTCAACGAGTTTTCTGCGCAGGCCCTTGTGCTGAAAAGTGTCTTCCATGAATTGCATTGTGCGGTTTTATCAACAAAATTAGTTGATAAGTTCAATCTAAAAAAAATATCCCTTGTTTCGAAATAATTTATGTTTGTGCAAATGCCGGTGGAATGATAAACGTAGGAATTGCAGGTTATTACAATGAGGTAAACAGGCATGCCCGTGCGTTGGATCAGTTACCGCAGGTGAGTATCTCGGACCGTTGGATAACCGATGACGCGCAGGATGGAGCAATTGATGCAAAAACCGGAGCAAAATACACTGATCCTGAGGCAATTCTCGCCAAGGCCGATGCCTGGATTTTTTGCAATTCAGGGAACTTCATCAACCGGATGTTGACCCTTGCGCTTCGTAAGGCAAAACACGTTTTCCTCTACCCTCGGGTAATCCGTTCATCGGGTAATGTTTACCCGCTGATTAAACTTGCCCGTGAAGCCAATGTTATTCTAAAATGCTCCGGAACAGGGAAATACAACCTGAAAGGCCTGTTGGAAGCCATTCCCGATCCCAAGGCTATTGCCATGATTGAATTTCAACATGGAATAAGGATAACGGATTCCCCTGCCTCAACCACTATTTCGGAGGTACTGCTCTCCGACATCGAAATAGTCAATGCCCTGATAAAGGCCCGGAACACCTTTATAAAGGCCAAAGGACTGGGGATATTCAACTCACATCCCAACATCATCAATGCCCGTTTGGAATTCGACAACGGAAGTGCCGTAAACTATTGCTGCAACATGGTCAGTTTACAGGACGAACACCTTATTACAGTAATGTTAAAGGACAGTGTCCTGAGATACAATTTGATAACTAACGACCTGTCGGGTTGGTATTTAAAACATGCCGTTAATCAAAATGAAAACCCTATCTTTATGAAAAATATCCGGGTGGAATCGTCAGATCGTCTTTATGACGAGCTGACAGGTTTTTTCAGCCTGATACGGTCAGGGACTGCTTTCCTTTCGATTTATGACAATGGATTTGAACCCTACATGCTGGCAGACCGCATCATTGAAAAAGCCTCGAAAACGCTGGTACAATATGCCTGAGGGTCGCGAATTCTCACCGGATGGTTCCGGATTCTATGAATAAGAAACTGCAATTATTTAAATACGTAACAGCTGACCTGACTTCCGCATTGGCCGGCTGGAGTTTATTTATCCTCTACTGGACACAATTGCCGGCCAATCCTGTTTATACCGATCACGACGAGCAAATGCTGTACCGATTGTTTTTTAGGGGACTGGTGCTGTCACCTATGGTATTGCTGCTGATTTACTACTTTACAGGTTATTATAACGATGTCTTCCGTAAATCGAGGTTGTCGGAGCTTTGGCAAACGTTTGGCAACATTTTGCTTGGATCAACGATCATTTACCTGGCATTGAACATAGGAAATATTCCGCTTAACAAACCCGAAGGGAGCCTGTCACCCATTCTGAGTCTGTTTATGTTTTTATTTGTCATTACTTATCTCCCCCGCCTGATTTGCACTACCCTGACTACCCGCAAAGTACACAGCGGCAAAATCGGATTCAATACCCTGCTGATCGGAAGCAATTCCAAAGCCATTGAAGTATGGCATGAAATGATAAACCAGAAACGAGGCAGCGGAAATAAATTCATTGGTTTCGTGACAGTTAACAATGGCAGCCAAAACGGTTTGAGCAAATATTTACCCAACCTGGGAAAAATTGATGATATACACAATATCATAACCGAAAAGAACGTTCAGGAAGTAATAATAGCCATTGAATATAATGAACACGATATGATCAATCTCATCATTAACAAATTGATAAATGTTGATGTAGAGATTAAGGCCATCCCAAGTCTGTATGATATTCTTACAGGACGGGTAAGGATGAGTTCGATATTGGGAACTCCCCTGATATCAGTCTCACACAATCCCATGCCCGCGTGGCAGCAAAATGTAAAGACTTTTCTGGATTACTTCATTGCCATTTTTGCCCTGGTCATTACGCTGCCCCTGACACTTTTCCTTGTACTGGCTATAAAACTTACTTCCAAAGGACCGGTTTTTTACAGTCATGAGCGGATTGGCATGTACGGAAAACCTTTCCGCATTTACAAATTCCGGTCGATGTACAACGATGCAGAAAAAGACGGCCCTGAACTTTCTTCCAAAAACGACGGGCGGATCACCCCCATTGGCAAGTTCATGCGTCGTTCACGTTATGACGAAATTCCCAATTTTTTCAACGTACTGAAAGGTGAGATGTCGCTGGTGGGCCCCCGACCTGAGAGAAAATTCTACATCGAACAGATTATTCAGACCGCTCCGCATTACCTTCATTTACTCAAGGTTAAACCAGGCATAACATCATGGGGACAGGTCAAATACGGTTATGCCGAAAACGTTGACCAGATGATCCAACGGTTGAAATATGATTTGCTTTACCTCGACAATATGTCGCTCTTTGTCGATTTTAAAATACTTATCTATACCATTCTGACCATCATCAAAAGATCGGGCATCTGAACAATACTTCACTTGTTCCATAATCCGGTCATTAACGCTCACCCAGCAAAAATTGCTTCAGCACCCTGTATTCTGCACCCCCGGGCATCAGCCTGCTCTCATATAACAATAACCTATCGATCTGTTGCTGTTGAAAAACCACCCCACTGTATGCCGAAAGTACTCCCTGCAACAGCCCCGGCTGGCAGGCACTTTTTATCCTGCCCAGGGTAAGGTGAGGTAAAAATATTCTGTTTTCAGCCCGGAATCCCAATGTAGACAAGGATGTTTCCTGTTCCTTCTTTATCTGGCCCAGGCTGTCACACCGATTGCATCCCAGCCAGAGGATACGCGGGTCGTTCAGGTTCTTAAAAACACCAGCGTTGGCGATTTCAATCTCAAAAGGATGGAATTTTACAGCCACCCCGTCCAGGATACGAAAAATTCCGGGTAAAGCTTCCTCTGCCGTGTCTCCCAGGAATGTAAGCGTCAGGTGCATATTACCTTCGGGAACCCAGCTGATTCTTTCAGACCTGAGCTGTTTCCGGATATATTCATAGGCATTCCTGAGCGCAGGGGCAGGAATAATATCCACTGCAATAAATGTCCGTATCATCATTTGGTTTGTATGCTATTAGCTGTTAGCTATTGGCTGTTGGCTATTGGCTGTTGGCTGTTGGCCTTACTATAGTTGACCATTTTCAATCATCACCATTATTTCTTCAATTACCTTGTCCTCACCTTCCGGATCATATTCAACCTTCAGGTTCGACCCGAAGAGCCTGGCGATAGCCTGCCAGAAAGCAGCCTGAAACCCACCCCGAAGATCTTTCACCACTTCGTAAGAAGTTTTACTGGTTTCCCTGTCGATCAGTTTGATCAAAATGCGCCCCTGGGTAACCGTAAGATTTTTCAGTTCGGCTTCATACTTGCCCAGAATTTCATCTTCTATCTGCTTTATATATTGCCTTTCATCCTTGCCCGATTCCAGAGAATCAATGCTCGACATAATCTCACCGAATTTCTCACCTGCCAGTTTGGCATAGGGGTATACCTTCCTGATGTTATATACCAGACGTATGTATTGCCTTGTATGACGTGAAGCCACAGCTCTTTTACGCGGCTGAATGACCGCCATTTCAAGTTCTGATAAGTATGAAGTATCACCTTCCTTAACAACCGTTAAAACAGGATAACCACCCAGATCCATGCGTATGGTATCCTGAGCAGGCAACTGCGCTGTCACCAGTATCAGAAAAAATGATATGGTTAATATCCTTTGCATGGCGGTTAAAGTAACAAAATATTTGCCAATGTAGTTTTCAGTTAAACGGATGATCCTTGTCAATGTTTTCCGCAATCGGATGTATCTCCGGACAAAATTTGCTAATTTTACAAAAATAAACAATGGACAAGACCGACCGGAAATATACGAATGGCGAAATCACTGTTTTCTGGAAGCCTGGGAAATGCATTCATGCAACTACCTGTTACCGCGAACTGATTGAAGTATTCAACCCGCGGAAAAGACCCTGGGTAAATATGAACGGTGCCCCAACGGAAGAAATCATCAGGGTAGTCAGGCTTTGTCCCACACAGGCCCTTTCGTTCAAATACAATAATGAACTTAATGAGGAAGGGGAAACAGTTCCATCCGATGCTCAGGAAACCGATGCTGAAGCCAGAATTATGGAAGACGGCCCGCTGGTGTTAAAAGGCAGTTTTGCTATTTATGGTACTGACAATCATCCGTTGCGCCCGATGAAAATGACTTCAATATGTCGCTGCGGGGCATCTCACGACCTGCCATACTGCGATGGCACCCATAGAAAAGTTGGATATACTGGTAAATAATCGTGTCATGAATGATGAAGAAAAAAAAGCTGTAACAACAGCTGAGGTACGAATACTCAAAGATGGTCCAATAATGATCAAGGGTAATTTTACGTTCCGCGATTCATCCGGCAAAATAACACACGGGGAACAGGAGTTGTATATCTGCCGTTGCGGAGGGTCATCATCAAAACCCTGGTGCGATGGCACACATGTGAAAATTGGGGTTGCCAACTAAACACACTTTCTGACCAGGTCGGCTGCATCCTGCAGCGATACTGCCGAAAAAACCTCCAATCCTGAATTATCGATAAGTATTTTGGCCTCCTGGGCATTGGTTCCCTGTAATCGGACAATAACAGGTACATGAATGGTTCCCATGGAACGGTAGGCATCAACCACGCCCTGAGCCACCCTGTCGCACCTGACAATACCCCCGAAGATATTGATCAGAATTGCCTTTACATTGCTGTCTTTTAAAATAATCCGGAATCCGGCTTCTACCGTTTTGGCATTGGCAGTCCCCCCTACATCGAGAAAGTTGGCAGGTTCGCCCCCTGAAAGCTTGATGATATCCATAGTTGCCATGGCCAGACCGGCTCCGTTAACCATGCAACCCACATTGCCATTCAGTTTCACAAAATTCAGGTTGAATTTTGAGGCTTCGGTTTCTGTGGGATCCTCCTCGCTCAGATCACGCATTTGTTCATATTCAGGATGCCTGAAAAGCGCATTGTCATCGAGGTTGATTTTGGCATCGGCAGCAAAAATAAGATTGTCAGAGGTTTTAAGCAACGGGTTTATTTCGATAAGCGAAGCATCACTTGCCATGTAAGCGCTGTACAGTGCAGTGACAAACCTTGTCATTTCCTTGACAGCTTTACCGCTCAATCCAAGATTAAAAGCAATTTTCCGGGCCTGGAAAGAAAGCAACCCTGTGGCAGGGTTTATCTCCTCCCTGAAAATAAGGTTTGGCGTTTTTTCCGCCACAGCTTCGATGTCCATGCCTCCTTCGGTGGAATACATGATAATGTTCCGGCCTGTGGAACGGTTAAGCAGGACACTCATGTACAATTCCCGTATGGGGCTTTCTCCCGGATAATAGATGTCCTGTTGAACAAGAACCTTATTAACCTTTTTCCCCTGGGGACCTGTTTGTGGAGTTACCAGCTGCATGCCCAGAATATTACCGGCATGTGTAGTAACCTCACCCAGGTTCCGGGCCAGTTTAACACCGCCACCTTTACCTCTTCCGCCAGCATGAATCTGAGCCTTAACCACCCAGGCAGTTGTTCCGCTTTTCTGCTGAAGCTCCGACGCTGCTTCCTCCGCCTTTTTTACATTTTCAGCCACTATGCCGACCGGTACCGACACACCAAAACTGGCCAGAATTTCCTTTGCCTGATACTCGTGGATGTTCATGCTTTGAATATTTGCTGTTTTTCAGGTTACGAAAATAAACGATTTTTCCGATCAATTATTAACATTGCACTGAATTTGTCTTTACCGCGCATCATGAAAAAACTGCTGAACGAAGAACTTAACCGGAAAACGCTGGAGGAATTTCAGAAAGCCGGTAAATACCCGGTAATAGTAGTGCTGGACAACGTAAGGAGCCTGAACAATATCGGATCGATATTCCGCACTTGCGACGCATTTTTGCTGGAAGGCATTATCCTGTGTGGCATAACCGCTACACCTCCACATCGCGAAATAAGTAAAACCGCATTGGGCGCAACCGAATCGGTTTCGTGGGAATATTATGCAACAACCCTTGAGGCCATTGAAAAGCTACGTAAAGAGGGTTATCAACTCATAGCCATTGAACAAACTGTAAACGCCTGTATGTTGCATGAGTTTGCATTTTCTCAAAATGAGAAATACGCGCTCATTTTTGGACACGAGATCAACGGGGTGGAACAGGAAATTGTAAACAAGTGTGACAAGGCCATTGAAATACCCCAGCATGGAACCAAACATTCACTTAATATTGCCGTCTGCGCCGGTATTGTACTCTGGGAATTTTTCAGGTTTTACCAACAACAATAAAAAAGGCGGCCCGAGAGCCGCCTTTTTATATTTATAAGCAAATAATTACTGCAAAAGAGCTTTTACAGCTTCGTTTTCAACTGCCTTGAGCAGTTCAGCATCTTTAACAGCATAGGCCTTAATGGAAGGATCAAGCGTCAAAGCCTGACGGAGGTTGGTAACCACACCGTCAATAACACCACCACGAGCATTGGCCAAGGCTTTCAGGTAATATACCCAACCGTCCTTTACATCGCCAAGTTCATTAAGGGTAGCAATGGCTTTTTCATTATTGCCGTTAAGCATTTGAGCAAGGGCAGCGTTGAATGAGGGCTTGTTGCCGAAATAATTCACTGCAGCTGCATAATCGCCCTGTTTGATCTTAATGATGCCCAGGTTGTAACTGGGTGCATCACCTGCGCTCATTGCAGCGGTAAGCAGTTCCTCTGCAATTTTCAGATCGCCTTCGGCAAGTGCTACAGCACCAAGGTTAGCCTTAACAGTAGCATTTTCGTTGAGCGCTTTTGCAGCTTCAAAAGCCGTTTTGGCTTCTGCAACGTTGCCCTGTTTCAGCAGTACATCACCCAGGTTATTGAAAGTTCTGAGGCACTGGGGATATTTTTCAGAAGCGGCTTTGTAAATAGCAGCTTTTTCTGTCAGGTTGTCGGTAAGCGTAGCAGCATAGAGCACTTCTTCGAGTTCGAGTGACTTGGGATCGGAGAGTCCGAGTTTCAGTAATTCTTCATCGGATTTTCCTACTAAATCAACATCAACTGAAAGAACCGAACGACGCAGCTGGGGAAGTACTTCATCAGCAATTTCCTTATAGGCAGCCGAAATGTTTTTAATTTCTTTTTCACGAACAACCGGATCAGCATACATGGAAAGAACACGCAGAATAAGTTCCTTGTCCTGGATATCTGATTTTTCCATCAGCGCCTTGAAACCTTCCCAGTCTTCGGGAGTGGTCATTTTGCTCAGAAAATCAACAGCTTCAGCCTCGGTGATTTCGTTGTCTTTCAGTGCTTTTTTGAAATATTTTTCGGCAGAAGTTTCACGGTTTGCTGAAAGTTTTTCGTTGAGTTCAACAGCACCGTCAGGTGAGGCATAAGCTGAAATTTTGGCGCCTTTAATCTGCTTGGTTGAATCGGCCTTGGCTTCAGCAAGTTTGGCTTCCAAAGCTAAAACGTCTTCGGACTTCAACTCAGCTTTGCGTACATCAGCTTTATTAATAACATAATGAATGTCAGCGGTGTAACTTTCGGGGATAATGCGTTTGAAATTGTCTTTCAGACCAATGGTTTGGGGGTCAACCTTTACAAGGTACTCAGTGGCTACAACACCGTCTGCAATTTTTTCCGAGCCGTATTCAACCGGATCACCTTCTTTTATACGTGCCGAATAGTTGATAAAGAGCTCAGATTTTGCCATTTCAGGTTTATAGGGAAGGGT
>JAFGVG010000248.1 GCA_016938095.1 Bacteroidales bacterium | reverse complement strand
TCGGGCATTGAACACAGTCCCGATAAGATTGACATGATGAAAGCGGCCGGAACCTACGATGCTTATTTACACAGTGAGACTTTGCGTGTGGTGGTGCCATACCTGGTGCTGGGGTGTGTTATTTTTCTGTGGGGACTGTTTATTTTGTTTACACGTTTTCCGGAGCCACATGCCGATGATGTAGCTGCCAGGAACAACAAGGGTGGTATACGTAACCTGTTGAAATACCCCCATTTTTATAAAGGTGTGCTGGCCCAGTTTTGTTATGTGGGAGCCCAGGTGGGGACATGGAGTTTCTTCATTCAGTATATTCAGGATTATACTGGCGAACACGAAAAGCTTGCCGGTGCCTTACTTACCGGCACACTGGGAGCTTTTGCCGTTGGCCGGTTTTCGGCCACCTGGCTTATGCAATATATTAAGCCGGCAAAGCTCATGAGTATATATGGCCTTGCCAATATTTTCCTGGTGTTGGTGGCAGTGGTCATTCCGGGGTGGGCAGGTGTATGGTCGATATTCCTGACCAGCTTTTTTATGTCGCTGATGTTTCCCACCATATTTGCCCTGGGCATTAAAGGTCTTGGCGAAAACACCAAACTGGGTGGTTCGCTGATGGTAATGTCCATTATCGGCGGGGCAGCATTTCCGCCAGTGATGGGGGTGATTTCCGACAAAACAGGCAGCATGGCCCTGGCCATGGTTGTGGTACTTGCCTGTTACCTGGTTGTTACCTGGTACGCTTTCAGCGGTGCGGGAATAAGGTTGAGCCGGAACAATGAACAGAAATCAGTTTGAGCAAGTGTTTTGAGCAGGCGAAACAAGTCTTGTCAGGGTTCAGCCAGGGGCAATTCGATGGTGAAAAGCGTACCGTTGCTTTCGTCGGAAGAAAAGTAAACCGAGCCTTTCAGGTAATTTTCTCCCAGTAGTTTCATGCTGTAATTGCCCAGACCCCTTCCGGGTCCCTTGGTGGAAAAGGATCGTTGAAAAAGTTGCAATTGCAGGTCATGGGGTATCATACCGCTATTATGTACGTTGAAAACAACGGTATTGGTTTTACGGCGGCTGCATATGGTTATTGTTTCTCCGTCAGAAACTGCTTCAGCCGCGTTTTTAAGCATATTGATGAGAATACGTTTCAATAAAGTGCCATCGGTTGCGAACCGGAAATCTTCGCAGCACGGGTCTTTTTGCAATATGCGGTTTTCCATTACCGGATGATACGACAGCTGCCTGCAAACCGAGTTGATAATATCCAATGACGACAGAAGCTGATAGTTAACAATCAGATCGTTGTGTTCAGCAGCTTTCAGTTGCCGCTGATGCTGGACTTCTTCCAAAACCATCTCATAAACCGATTCGAGCAGGTGCAGGTATTCATCGCGTTCTTCAGGTGAACCAGCTGTTTTCATTGCCTGTATCAGTCCGCTCAATCCGCTCAGCCGGTTCATCAGATCGTGGAAAAATACATTTTCGAGCGCCAATGCCCTTTTTTCGCTTCCAATGTCCTGAAGGTTGAGAAGGGTATATGTCGAACCGTTCAGCGTGACTGGGGAACAGGTTACCCTGAAATCATATGCAACCATCAGGTTGTTTTCAGAAGCGGTAAACCTGCACTCATTCGTGGCTTTTTTATTCAGTAATTGCGATTCCCTGATGGTACGCAAAATGCCACAAAACTGACAATTTTCCGATATACCGCAGGTTCCTGATTTTATTTTATGGGTGCATGAAAAAACGTCTCCCGGCCGTTTGCCTGTAATGTTGACAAAATTATCGAACCGTGTTTTATCAAATAATTGATGATTTGACAGAATTACTTGTCGTTTTTGATCGATAATGGCTGAAAACCAGGGACTCGAATTCAATACCTCCTGAATGAAGGCGAAATATTCACCGGAAGTAAAACCGGCTTGCAGCGCCGGGTCAGTCTCAGGGAAGGCTTCTGAAAAACCTGCATTGGACATGAGCTTTTATATTTGGGTATCAGCAAATATACATATAAAAAAGGATATTAATATACGAATATATTAAAATTGTCATGCATACGTTTCTGCTCATAATTGCCGGGAGCGTTAATTTGATGTTACAGGTTGAGATTGCTTCACTTCGTTCGCAATGATGGCTTCGATTATCGGACTTTTTGCACGGCCTCACCATAAAGACTAAAAGTGAATCCGGTACATAATGTTGGGCAGGATATTCAATTGCCGGTCGTAATCAATGGCGTTAGTATATTCGTTATAGTATTCGCCGGTTTTACCGCGGGCATTGGTAAGGTTGTATATATCCACTACAAACTCGTGACCGGCTTTTGGCCTGTTGATGCGATAGGTAATACATAAATTCATCTGGAAAATATCATCGATCTTTTCGTTCCAGGCCCTACTGAGTATATATTCTGTTTCGCCTTCGAGTCGCGATTCTTCGAGATCCACCGGCACGTACCTTAAACCGCCGTTATAATAAAACTTGGCGTTTACGCCCAGCACTTTTTTGCCAGCCTGGCTGCTTAGGTTGAACTCTTTGCCGGCCAGCAGGTTAAAGGAATAATTGCCGTTGTATTTGGTGTTCCGCCATTTGTCTTCGAGGGTTTTATATTCGGAATTGTAAAGCGAAGAGGTAAATAGAAAGTAGTATTGATTGGCAAAATACCTTTCCAACGTCATTTCAATTCCATAGTTATGTCCTTTCCCTTTGTTCACAAGGGCTTCATCAACATAGCCTTCGTCGCTGTTCAGCATGGAGAAAACGCTGGTATCGCTGCTTTCTACAGGTATATTATAGAGGTTTTGGCAGTAAAACTCAATTTTTGCATTGAGGTTTTTCGTAAACCTGTGTCCGTAACCCAGCACGTAATGCTGTGCCTTGGATAATCCCAGGTTTTTATTGGGTGCGAACGATGCTCCGGCTTCGGTATTGTTGATGCGGTAGTAAGCGTAAATACTTTCGATTTTACTGTGTGAACCATAACCAATGTTTATGGATTGCTTGGGATTGATCTGCCAGTTTAGGCCAACCCTGGGTTCCAGGGTTAAATCTTCGTTTAGTGAAAAATAGCCGCCATGCAGTCCGCTTACTGCTGTAATGTCATCTGTCAGTCTCCATTTCCAGCTCAGGTATCCCTGCCAGTGATCGGCGTTCATATTCATGTTAATACCATAAATAAAACGGTCGAGGTCGTTGTCGAAGTAATATTCATACATATCGTAATGATGACGCGTGAATTTCAGTCCGGCTACAACGCGGTTTCGCTGGTTGATTTTAGAGCTGAACATGAGTGACGATCGCAGGCTGCTTTTTTCCCAGTCGGCTTTGGCATTGAACTGCATCTGGCTGAGCGTGTCGGGTTCATTCCAAATGTACCCACTTCCGTTACCCGAGGCTGCCAATGTTACCTTCATGAGGTTCTGTTCGTTAAAAGACAAGGTATAATTCAAACCGATTACCCCCATCCTGGAGCTGTAGTCGCCCTGGCCAGTGACAATGCCTTCGTTATCTTCTTCGGTTACGTCGAGAGAACTTTTGCCGCCCAGGCCAAAGATGGAAAAAGTGCCATAGCGCTTTGCGGGCAGCATTAATTTAAACCCGAGATCCTGGTACCTGGGTATACCGTCGAAGTCCACTATGCCTGCATTGTCGAGCAGGGCAAGTGATGAATACCGGTAATTTACCAGGTAGGAACCGTGGTATTTTTTGCTGAAAGGGCCTTCGGCCATGATATCGGTACCCAGCACCCCTAATCCCACTGAATATTCATGCTTTTCGTTGTTGCCCGCGCGCATGTGCATATCAAAAACACCCGACAGCGCATCGCCGTATTCCGGCGCAAAGGCACCGGTATAAAAGTCGGAGTTGGCCAGCAGTTCACTGTTGATGGCGTTGATGGGTCCACCGGTGGAACCCTCATCGGAAAAGTGATTCGGGTTTGGTATTTCAATTCCCTCAAGACGCCACAATATGCCTTTGGGCGAATTTCCCCTTACCACTATGTCGTTGTTGCCTTCGGGGTCGCCGGTAACGCCGGCAAAAGCCGATACCATACGCGAGGGGTCCTGCAGGGCACCTGCATACCTTTTGGTTTCATCCACCGAAAATGAACGGGCACTGATAACGGCCATTTCATTGAGCACTTCTCCTTTATCCTTCCGGGCGGTAACCAACACCTCTTCCATTTTCACAAACGATTCCCGCATTTCCAGTTCAAGAACCGTTTCCTTACCTGATGACACCAATACATTGGGTACCCGGAGTTCCTCATAGCCGATGAAGCTGATAACAAGGTCAACCCTGCCGACAGGCACCCTGTCGAGCCGGAAGGAGCCGTTCACATCACAAACTGCTCCCTTTACCGGGTTGGTACCCGCAATTATAACGGTGGCCCCTGTCAGGGGGAATTTTGCATCTTCATCCTTAACACTGCCGCGAATGGTTTGGGTGATTTCCTGGGCTTTAACAGGGGCAAAAGATATCATTACAGCAAGCAGCATTGCTGTTAAACAATTTTTCATCATCATGTTAATTAAATTGATATTACTGATTCTTCACCCAACGGCCGTAGACGAAATCAGGGTTCAGAAGTTCTTGTCAGTTATAATGACAACAAAAACATTCCCTGGATGCATGACGCTCAGAAAAAGTGGTAAGCTAAACATATTCAGTTAGATAAAAGAAGACAAGACCGCCTGAAAACTTCTAAAACCGGGTATGGCAGGTTTTTTTTACCTGTTTCGAAGCATACAAGCATAATTTGCATAATATTGCAGCCAGCCATGCCCTATTGCCGTTTGACTTGCTTAAAAGCTTTTTTCTATAAGATTCTATCATGAAAATCAATAAAATAACTATGTCGAGAAGTAGCCTGGGCCTGTTCTTGTTATTGTTTTCGTTTTTTACGCACGCAATTTGCGTTGCGCAGGATGGTACTATTATGGAGGAAAAAAGCGGAAAT
>JAFGVG010000028.1 GCA_016938095.1 Bacteroidales bacterium | reverse complement strand
TCAAACCAATCTCGATTTGCCTTTTGAGGTAAAGTACCGGTTAAATGGGTTGAGTTTTATTTTCGGTAAAAAAGGGGGCATCGACCTTCGAAAGACTTATAAAAAGGCTAATACCCGGCAGCTCTTGAAAGAGATCAATGCCTTGCCGGTAAAGGATTATGACTTTGTACTGAACGACTTTGAACCGGTATCGGCATGGGCCTGTTATCTGAGCAAAGTACCCTGCATAGCATTGAGTCATCAGGCGTCGTTACTCGACAAAAACACACCGAAACCCGATCGCAAGGATCCTTTTGGCAGTTTCATCCTTAAAAATTATGCACCGGCATCGCACTTTTTTGGGTTGCACTTCAGCCGGTACTCGCAGCATATTTTCACCCCGGTGATCCGTAGCGAAATCCGCACAGCTGAAAAAACCGACGAAGGGCATTACACAGTTTACCTGCCTGCTTATGACGATGCGCTGATAGCAGAAGTGCTGGGTAGCATTCCCGAAATCGAATGGCAGGTGTTTTCGCGACATTGTGCAACAACCGTTACCTATAATAATGTACACATCAGGCCGGTGGAACAACAGGCCTTTTTTCAAAGCCTGGTAACCTCGAGCGGGGTCTTGTGCGGTGCGGGATTTGAAACTCCGGCAGAGGCTCTTTTCCTGGGTAAGAAACTGATGGTTATTCCCATGCAAAATCAATACGAACAACACTACAATGCCGCTGCACTGAAAGGAATGGGTGTGCCGGTGCTGAAAAAGTTCAAGGCAACACACGCCGAAAAAATAAAAGAGTGGGTACTTTCGGACTACCGCATAGAGATTACCTATCCCGATATCACCGACCGGATCATCCACCGCATATTCGAAATGTATGTCGAAGGGAAGTTCCCGCGGGGCAAATGGAAGTACAGCTACCGCATGAATCCCTGATCAAAACTGAAAGGCAGCCTTAATCGTTTCTTCATATTGCTGTGAGCTTTCTTCATTTTTCCTTTTCAATAGCTTAATGGTAGTTGGGTAGTTTTGACAGCGATAATCTTAACCCAAAACATTATGAGAAAGCTGTTATTGATTTTATCCATTCTTTTACTTGTATTTTCCTTTGCCGGTGCCCAGGTTACCACTTCGGGCGTAAGGGGCACAGTATATGACGACAGTAACGAAACATTGCCGGGTGCTACCGTTTTGGCGGTGCATGAACCTTCAGGAACCCAATACGGAACAGTTGCAAATGCCGATGGCCATTATGTTATAGGCAACATGAGGGTTGGCGGACCATACAAAATTACAGTTTCGTTTATTGGCTATACCACACAAATATTCAACGAAGTATATTTAAGCCTTGGCAATATGGCCGATATCAAGGTAAAAATGCCAAAAGCCACTGCAGAATTGGAAGAGGTGGTGGTAACCGCATCGCGGAATGATGTTTTCAACACCGACCGTACCGGGGCAGCGAGTAATGTTTCCAATACGGTAATGACAGCCATTCCAAACATTTCGAGGGGTCTTAAGGATTTCACCAAAATCAGTCCCTTTGCCAATGTAAGGGGCAACGGAACTTCATTTGCCGGAACCAGTAACCGGTACAACCTTTTTGCCATTGACGGGGTGGTTAACAACGATGTTTTTGGCCTGACCTCTTCGGGTACCAATGGCGGACAAACCGGAATTGAGCCGATAAGCCTCGACGCCATTGAAGAATTCCAGATAAACATAGCCCCCTATGATGTAAGGCAGGGTGGCTTTACCGGAGGTGGCATTAATGCCATTACCAAAAGCGGTACCAATTCATTTAAGGGAAGTGTATATTATTACCTGAACAACCAGAACTTTGTCGGCGCCAACAACCCGGCCAACGACGAAAAGGAGGATTATCCCGAGTACAGGGATTTTCAGGCAGGTGTTACGCTGGGCGGGCCTATCGTTAAAAACAAGCTGTTCTTTTTTGTAAACGGAGAGATCACGCAAAACAAAACGCCGCTCAGCTATGTGCCGGGAACAGATGGTTCAAACATAACCATTGACGAGGTTAACCGTGTGTTGGCCACATTGCAGCGAATTGCCCCCGGTTACGATCCGGGCAGTTACCTGGGAATTGATGATGAAACCAACAGCACCAAAATAATGGGTAAGCTGAACTGGAATATTTCGGCCAAACACAAACTCATGCTTCGTCACAGTTATACATTTGGCGAAAACACCGATAACAGCCGAAGCGCCAATGCACTGCGCTTTTACAACAACGGCTTGTATTTTCCGAGTAAAACCAATTCAACCGGTCTGGAACTCAACAGCATTGTCGGAAACAATATGTCCAACCGGCTGATGATCGGGTATACCCGTGTCAGAGACGACCGCGATCCTTTGGGTGATCCATTTCCCAGCACCACCATCCGGTTGTCTTCATCAAAAACCATCACAGTGGGCAGTGAGTATTCGTCCGTGGCCAATCAGCTCGATCAGGATATTTACTCTTTAACCGACCATTTAACCTTTTACAGGGGAAAACACACCTTTACCGTGGGCACCCACAATGAGCTTTACTCTTTTTATAACCTGTTTGTCCAGAATATTTACGGCAATTATTCCTTTAATTCGCTGGAAAGTTTTGAATCACAAGGCACTGCAGGGGCTATTGCACCTACCTATTATGCCATAGGCTACTCGTTCGACGAAACAGACAATCCGAAGCAAACCAAGGGTGCTGCAGATTTCAGCGCCCTGCAATTGGGGTTTTATGCCCAGGACGAGTACCAGTTTAGCGATCGTTTTCAGGTAACAGCAGGACTGAGGGTTGATATTCCGCTTTTTTTGGACAAACCCGAGGCCAATGCACAGTTTAATTCAACATACGGTAATGAAGGAAAAACCGGTGATGTTCCGGATCCGAAAATCATGTGGTCACCCCGTTTAGGATTTAACTGGGATGCCAGCGGAAACAGAAGTTTTCAGGTGCGGGGTGGTACCGGTTTGTTCACCGGAAGGGTTCCCTTTGTTTGGATATCCAACCAGTTCTCGAACAACGGGCAGTTAAACGGTACTTTCAGCACGGGTAGTTCTTCGGCCAGTGCAAGTCCGATTACCAATCCGCCTGTTGGTTATTCAACCGATCCCTATAACCAGCCTACTGCCGAAGAGCTGGGCCGAACCGCAGGCCGCGGAGCGATCAATATCATCGACAAAGATCTGAAGTTCCCGCAGGTATTCCGCTCAAACCTTGCCATTGACAAAAAACTGGGATGGGGTGTTGTGGCTACGGTTGAAGGGATTTTTAGCAAAACCTACAACAATGTGAAATTCATCAACCTGAACCGGCAGGAGGATGCAGCCTTTGTTTTTGAAGGACCTGATCAGCGTCCCCGTTATACAGCTGCCAGCAATGACCCCACCGCCCGGGGATATAACAGCTCATCCAGGCTGGATCCCAATTATGATGAGATTGTAAAATTTGAAAATACCAACAAAGGGTATTCCTATAATATAATGGTACAATTGCAGAAACAATTCGATAAGGGATTTACGGCCAGCATGGCTTACAATCACGGACGGGCAAAAGACATCAACTCCGGAACATCGAGTGTGGCCTATTCAAACTGGCGTTATGTAAATCAGAAAAGCGGGTTGAACAACCTTGAATTGACAACCTCCGATTATGACCTTGGTTCGCGATTTACCGGATATGTGTCATACCGGAAAGAATATATGAAAGGAATGCTCTCAAGCCAGTTCTCCCTCTTTTATAATAGTCAGACAGGCGGACCGCTGTCCTATGTTTACAGCGGCGATCTGAACAACGACGGAACTTCGAACGACATGATATACATACCGGCTGCCATGAGTGACATTAACCTGATTGCCTATAACAAAACAGTAAACGGCGAAACAGTAACCGTAAGTCCCGAAGATCAATGGGAAATGCTGAATAGTTTTATCGAAGGTGATGATTACCTGAAGGAACACCGGGGCGAATATGCCGAAAGAAACGGCGCGCGCTTGCCTTTCAGCCACCAGTTTGATTTCAGGTTTGTTCAGGAAATCAAGCTTGAAGCAGGTAGTATGGCAAACCGCCTGCAGTTTTCGGTGGATATCATCAATGTGGGTAATATGCTGAACAAAAAGTGGGGTCGTCAGTACTCCGGTTCATACAGCTACCTTATTGACTATAAAGGATTGGAAGATCAGGATCCTTCGTCGGCTTACCAGTACAGCAATCAGCCCACCTTTAATTATACGGGCAATTCGCTGATAAACGACAAACCTTATTCCATTAGCGATCTGGCCTCGCGCTGGAGGATGCAGCTGGGTATCAGGTATATTTTTAATTAGTAGGTTTATGAGTTAGGTGCAATTGGATTTAAGGCTCCCGCAAACCCTGCCTTCTTGGTCCTAAGGCAGGGTTTTTATCATTCATATTAACTGATTTACCATGGTTTGTATAAATAAGCTGTCCCTGATTTTATTATGTTGTCTGCTGTTGTTAAACAGCTGTACGTCGGTCAGGCATACTAACATTAGTGCGGACAATTGTCTGGTGGTGCTGTCTATGGATGGTTTCAGATGGAATTACCCCGATTCTTTTAACACACCCAATCTCGATAAAATGGAAAGGCAAGGTGTAAAAGCCAATGCATTAATACCGGTATTTCCCTCGGTTACCTTTCCCAATCATTATGCCATGGCTACCGGATTGTATCCTGATCACCATGGTATTGTGCACAATACCTTTTACGATTCAGTGTTGCATTATACCTATAAAATCTCCGACAGAAAGGCGGTGGAGGATGGCCGTTTTTACGGAGGTGAGCCTGTTTGGAATACGGCTGAGAAGCAGGGTGTGACTTCGGGCATTTTCTTCTGGGTTGGTTCCGAAGCGAATATTCAGCAAATGCATCCTACTTACTGGAAAAAATACGACCCAAAGGTAACCTACGCGCAACGCATTGATACGGTGATGAAGTGGCTTTCACTTCCGGAATCCAAAAGGCCCGGGCTGATCATGTTCTATTTTGACGAACCCGATCATACAGGACATGTATATGGTCCGGATGCAAAAGAGACCGGTCGTGTGGTTACCTATTGCGATAGTATGGTTGGTGTTTTCAGGCACCGGCTGAAGGAAGCAAAAATAGCCAGGAATGTCAATTTTATTGTGGTTTCGGATCATGGCATGGGGGCTTTGGACAACAACAGAAAAGTTGTGCTCAACGATAAACTGAAACCGGAATGGATTAAAAGGGTAAACGGTTCAAACCCGGTAATCATGCTTGAAGCAGCGAAAGGATGTGACGACAGTATTGTGAACAACCTGCGAAACCTTAATCATATCAACGTGTGGCGAAAGGACGAGGTGCCTGACGCGTTGCACTATGGCACCAATGCACGGATAAATGATATATTGGTGGTGGCCGACAGCAGTTGGTCGGTTACTTTCAAGGATCAATATATTTCGGGAGGGGCTCACGGTTATGACCCGGACAATGCTGATATGCATGCTATTTTTTATGCCTGTGGGCCAGCCTTTAAACGAGGTATTAATTATCATGCTTTCAGTCATGTGCACCTGTATTCCTTGTTCTGCAAATTACTGAATATTGCCCCTGCTGTTACGGATGGCACTGAGCAGGAGATAAATTCCATGCTCCGTTAAGCAGCAAGGCCCCGTTTCATTAACGATTTTGTAACAAGGCCTTCACTTTGGGGTAACGGTGTTGTCTTATACTTGCGCAAGTTTAACCAACACCATGAAACCATGAAGAAATTGATCCTGTTTATCATCGGGCTTTTGCTCGGTTATTTTGCAGCGGCGCAGAACGGACACATAAAAGGACGTATCCTTGACAACGAAAACCAGTCGCTTCCCGGTGCCGGGATCATTCTCACAGGTACCGTTCATATGACCGTTTCGGATATAAATGGCTACTACCTGTTGCAGAATATACCTGAGGGGACCTATCAGATTGAGATAAAATATATAGGTTTTAAGGGGATACAACAGCAGGTTGAAGTCAGAAAGGGCGAAACCAATGTACTTAACCTTAACCTGATGCCCGGCGTTGAAACGCTTGGGGCGGTTGTGGTAAATCACCGGCTGGCCGGGGAGTCAAAAGCACTCAATGCCCAAAAGTCATCCGATAAAATAACCACCGTGGTATCGGCCGAACAGCTCGAAAAATTTCCGGATTCCAACATTGGTGATGCACTAAAACGAATTCCAGGTATTAATGTACAATACGACCAGGGTGAGGCGCGTTTTGGCAATATAAGGGGTACAGCGCCGTCGCTGAATTCCATAACCATTAACGGCGAACGTATTCCATCGGCAGAAGCTGAAATCCGGACAGTTCAGCTCGACCTGGTAGCTGCGGATATGATTAATACCGTTGAATACACCAAAGCGCTTACACCCGATATGGATGCTGATGCCATCGGCGGATCAGTCAACCTGGTTACAAAATCGGCGCCATACGACAGTGAGCTATACGGTCAAATCGGCACTGGATGGAATGTTGTTTCGCGAAAACCCTCCCTAAAAGGATCATTGACGGCCGGAAGCCGGTTCTTTGGTGACAAACTGGGCGTTATGGCCAGCGCTTCGGTATACGATAACCAATTGGGATCGGATAACATGGAAGGGGAATGGGACTATACCGATGCATCTGACAAGGACGGTACGGCGTACCTTACCAATTTTCAGAACCGGCAATACCTGATCGAAAGATTGCGCCAGAGTTATTCGCTTTCGCTCGACTACAACCTGAACAAACACCATACACTATTCGTAAAAGGCATATACAACAAACGCTGCGATTGGGAAAACAGGTTCAGGCTTGAGTATAAAGACATCGAATGGAGCGATGAAGATAACAGTTATGTGGCTGAAGTACGCAGGCAAACCAAGTTTGGCTCGGGTGATAACAAATACGCACGTCTGGAAGATCAGCGCACCATGAGCTTTTCGCTCGGAGGTGATCATCAGATTGGTTTACTGGGGATTGACTGGATGGCATCGTATTCAAAAGCCAGCGAGGAAAGGCCCAGGGAAAGGTACATTGCATACCGCGCCGAAGATGTTTTGCTCGGCGTTGACTTGTCGGATATGGAAGAGCCTGTGGTTACACCGGAAAATACAGCCGATTATGGTGATTTCTCTTCAGCCTGGGAATTGAAAGAGTTAACGGACCAGTACCAGTTGACCGAAGAGAAGGATAAAAACTTCAAAATCAACTTTGATTTGCCGGTTATGACCGGTGAATATGCCAATGTGGTAAAATTTGGTTTCCGCTACAGGGGTAAGGAAAAGATGCGCGACAACTGGCTCAGGGAATACGAACCGGTTGATGAAGACGCGCTGAATGCACTGGTGATAGACAATCTCAAAGACGTTTCAAAAGATAATTATATGGCGGGAGATTACCGGCTGGGGCATTTTATAAACCCGAAAATCAGTGATAAACTCGACCTTTACAACAGCGCGCTTTACGAAAACGAACTTGACATAAGCGAGGAAGCCGGTGATTTTAATGCATCGGAAAACATTGTGGCCGGATACCTGATGAGTGAACAGAAACTTGGCAGCCGGTTAACGGTGTTGGCCGGATTGCGCCTGGAACATACCAGCCTCAAATACCGTGGAAAAATTTACGATGTCCCCAGCGAAGAAGAAGAGGATGCCGGTGCAGAACCTACTATTACCGACACGGATGATGAAACAGATTCTTATCTGAATGCTATGCCTTCGGTGCATCTTAAATTCAGTCCGAATAACGCTTCGAACATAAGGCTTGCGTGGACCAACACCCTGTCGCGCCCCAACTACTTTGACCTGGTGCCTTACCAGGAAATAAACCGCGATGATGAAGAGATCGCTTTTGGTAATCCTGCACTGAAACCAACCGTGGCGATGAATTTTGATCTCATGTATGAGTACTTTTTCAAAAGCATCGGTGTTTTTTCTGCCGGAGTTTTTTACAAAGACATTACCGATGTGATTGCCTGGCAATATCTTACCGATTATACCTACAATGGCGTCAATTACAGACAGTACACAAGGCCTGAAAATATAGGCAATGCAACTTTATACGGAACTGAAGCTGCATTTAGCCGAAGGCTGGATTTTCTCCCTTCGTTTTTGAGTAACTTAACCGTGTATGGCAATTACACCTATGTAAAATCGAAACTCAAAGACATTATTTTTGAGGGTCGCGAAGACGAAGACCTTCCCATGGGAGGAACCCCAAATCACACCTATAACCTTAGCCTGGCTTACGATTCAAAAAAGTTTGATGTAAGGATATCGTACAATCACACCAGCGCTTTCCTGAATGTGAATGACGACGGTGGCTTTGGTGAGGAGAAATTTTACGATTTTTACTACGACAAAACCGATTACCTTGATGTAAACGCTGACATCCAGCTCTCGAAAGTTTTAACGGTATACCTTAATGCCAACAATCTGCTGAATCAGCCGTTGCGTACATACTGGGGGGAAACCGAAAGAACTGCACAGGCTGAATATTACGGCATAAAACTGAATGCTGGTTTGAAATTTAAACTGTAAAACACTTAAAAGTCCGGAAAATGTATATCCGATTGATTCAGGTATTGTTGCTGGGGGCCTGCCTGGTTGCAGCCTCCTGCAACCGGCCGGCTAAACAATCCCGCGAGCTGGAGTTAAAGAACAAGGAAGCCCGCGAAGATTCGCTGGAATTGGCAGAGGCCCTGGCTTTACAGTCAACTTTTGCCAACCGGATTGCAGCCATGGCAGAAACCGACCCGGTGAGTTCGGAAACTGACGAGGATGC
>JAFGVG010000027.1 GCA_016938095.1 Bacteroidales bacterium | reverse complement strand
TTGAATTTGTCGATTCGCTCAAAACCGGCTTCAACTATGCCTTCGATAACATGTTTCTTTTCTTCCATACAAGATTAACCATTACGTATACTACAAATCGATTCAACCCATGCTAAAAAGTCTTATCTTTAAGCACCGGTAGTTCATACAAAATTAGCAACTTTTTGTTAGGCTGCCAGTAAAATCGGATGTACTATGAAAATACTTCTTGTAGCTTCTTCCAATAGTGAAGTGAAGCTGTTGTGTGATAAGCTGGAATTTGTGGCCAAGGTGTATACCAACTTAAACAATTACAGATTAGGCAATCTTGACATCGATATTCTGGTTACCGGTCATGGTAGCGTTTTTATGGCCTACCACCTGACAAAAGCATTGAATACCTATAGTTACGACCTGGCCATCAATATGGGCATTGCCGGTAGTTTCGACTATTTCCTGGAACTTGGTTTTGTCGTAAATGTAGTCCAGGATCAATTTGCCGATTTGGGCTTCGAAGAAAAAGATTCCTTTTTCACCTTGGGAGAAAAAGAGTTGCTAAACGAAGACTCGTTCCCGTTTACCGGAGAAATACTGCGCAATTTGGGTAGTTTTGAGATTGATGTCGTAGAATCGCTGATTCCTGTTAAGGCCATTACAGTTAACACGTTGCACGGCCGGCAGGATAGCATTCAAAAAGTTAAAAGCCGCTTCAAATGTGAAATCGAAACCATGTCGGGTGCTGCTTTCTTTTATGCCTGCCTCATGGAAAGAATTCCTTTTTTGCAGATCAGGTCCATATCCTATTTTGTTGAAATAAGAAAGGTTGACAACTGGCATCATCCGCTGGCGCTGGGAAACCTTACCACCACCGTATTGGAAATCCTCGAAGAATTAAGGTTGGATAAATAAAGGCTGTTAAACCGTCATAAAATTATTTACTTTGTGGCTAAATATTTTATAACCGATGATTATCATAACAGGTGCTGCAGGTTTTATTGGGAGTAACCTCACCGGGTTTCTGAACAGGCAGGGAATGAAAGAACTGGTTCTTGCCGATGCCTTCGACAACGATGCAAAAATGTGTAACCTGCAAAACAAAACTTACCTGCATCAGGTGCACCGCGACGATTTATTTACATGGCTGAATGATCACCATAGCCATGTCGATTTCATTTTTCACATCGGGGCGCGAACCAATACGGCTGAATTCGACCGGAACATCTTCGACCGTTTAAACCTGGGTTATACCCAGCAACTATGGCAGGCCTGCTCGCGACATGAAATTCCGCTGATTTACGCTTCTTCGGCAGCAACTTACGGCGACGGATCACTAGGCTACGCCGACGACCACAGTCTGGTTCCCAGGCTAAAACCACTGAATCCTTACGGGGAGTCGAAGAACGAATTTGACAAATGGATGCTCCTGCAAAAGGAAGCACCGCCTTTTTGGGCAGGACTCAAGTTTTTTAATGTCTATGGTCCCAATGAATACCATAAAGGGCGTATGGCTTCTGTCATTTTCCATGCTTACAACCAGATAAGCGAAACGGGTAAAATGAAATTGTTTCGTTCGCACAAACCCGGTATTGAGGATGGCTGTCAACAGCGCGACTTTATTCATGTGCGTGATCTTACGGATGTAATTTACTGGCTTTATCAGCACAGACCTGCTTCGGGATTATACAACCTGGGCACAGGAAAAGCCAGGACTTTTCTGGATCTTACCAGGGCAACATTTCGCGCCATGGAACTTGAGCCATTGATCGAATTTATTGACACACCGGTTGATATACGTGATAAATACCAGTATTTTACAGAAGCCCGAATGGAAAAATTACGTCAGGCCGGTTATACAAAGGCATTTACCTCACTCGAAGAAGGCGTTTACGACTATGTGACCCATTACCTGAACGGTAAAAACTATTATTAACCAGCCTTCGTTTTAAATAACAACCTACTCCATACCCTTGATTTCGGTAACAAGTTTTTGCAGGATTTCTTTGGCATGGCCAAACAACATCCTGGTTTTATCGTTAAAGAACAGGCTGTTTTCAATGGCAGCATAACCCTTACCCATGCCCCGCTTGATTACAATGATATTTTTTGCTGCATGCGCAAGAATTATGGGCATACCATAAATCGGTCCCGAAGGATCGTCAAGGGCTGCAGGATTCACAACATCGTTGGCACCAATAACAATGACAACATCAACATTGGGCATATCGGGATTGATATGATCCATTTCTACCAGCTTTTCATAGGGAACATTGGCCTCGGCCAACAGCACATTCATATGGCCCGGCATACGGCCCGCTACAGGATGAATTGCATATCTTACATCCACTCCCCTGTCGGACAATAAAGTGTCGAGTTCACTGCATATATGTTGTGCCTGAGCAGCAGCCAAACCATAGCCAGGAACAATCACAACTTTTTGGCTGTAATTGAGAAGGATTCCGGCATCACTGAGGGAAATTTCCCTGATGGATCCGGCCACCTGTCTTCCTCCCTCACCTGTGTGGCCGCCAAATGAACCCACAATGACATTAAGCAGAGACCTGTTCATTGCACGGCACATGAGAAGGGTAAGTACCATTCCGGCGGCACCTACCAGGATGCCGCCTAAAATCATGGCCTGATTGCTGTAAATAAAACCCGCAAGTGCGGCGGCTATACCGGTAAGCGCGTTTAGGAGCGAAATTACTACCGGCATATCGGCTCCGCCAATAGGCATTACAAAGGTGATTCCGTATACTATCGAGAAGAAAAAAAGTACATAGACCAGCATTTTAAATAATCCCGGGTCAGCCATGGGCAACAACATGAATACAATCATGGCAATCAGTATCAGTAACAGGGAAAGATTAATATACTTCATAAGTGGTGAAAGCCAATCCCTGATTTTGCCGTCGAGTTTTCCATAAGCGATAAGGCTGCCGCTGAAAGCAATGCTTCCGGTAGCCATTCCCAGCAGCGTTACCATTTGGGAATTGTTTCCGGGATCTCCTGATTCGATTAAAGCCACCAAGGCAGAAGCTATTCCACCTGTTGCATTAAACAACGAAACAAGCTGAGGCATAGCAGTCATTTTAACCCTGCGGGCAATAACAATACCCATCACAGAAGCTACCGCGATAACAGCCAATACCAGCAAAATATTCTGAAACGCAATATTCTGTCCTTCAGCATTTTTATGAAAAATTAACGTGGTAATCATGGCCAGCAGCATACCTGCGGCAGCCCAAACATTACCCGCACGGGCTTTATCGGGTCTGCTGAGCATTTTTAGCCCGATTACAAACATAACAGCTGCAATGAGGTAACTCAAATCGAGAAAAACCATTCCGGCATCGGTTATTTCGAAAGGCATATGCAATAGCTTTTAAGATTTTGGATTTCTTTTTTTTCTGAACATCTCCAGCATACGGTCGGTAACCGCAAAGCCTCCTGCCACATTAAGGGTGGCAAAAAAAACAGCGAGAGCACCAATGATAACAGAAGGGCCCGGATTTGAAAGATCGGCATGGCCCAGTAAAATAATTCCGCCAATGACGATAACTCCGCTGATGGCGTTCGCACCGGACATAAGTGGTGTATGCAAAACCGAGGGTACATTTGAAATTACCTCAATCCCCAGAAAGATAGCCAGTACCAGGATAAAGATTTCCTGACGGAATTCACTGATAAATTGCAAAGCAGCATCCATAAATTACCTTTTAGTATTTTTCATAAAAAGCCGCAACAGCTTCGTGTTTTATTAAGCCATTGTAAGTCAGACAGGTTTTGCTGATGATCTCATCGTCAAAGTTCAGGTAAAACTTACCATTGGGGTCGATCAGCAATTTGGTGAAATTTAGCAGGTTATTACTGAACATCCGGCTTGCATCCAGCGGCATGGCAGCCGGATAGCTGCTGTTACCGATTATGGTGATGCCTTTATGTCTGATAACCTGATTGTTAACAGTGAGCTCACAGTTGCCTCCGCTCGCTGCAGCCAGGTCAACCACAACCGATCCCGGCTGCATGCTGTCAATGGTATGTGCATATAGCAAAAGCGGTGCCTTTTTACCCGGTATCAGAGCTGTACATATAACACAATCAGCCTTTTGCGCGTGATTATGAATAAGTTCACGCTGTTGCTGTTGGTAAGCTTCGCTTTGCTCAACAGCATAACCTCCGGCTGCAGCGCTTTCCATGGACCCCTGCACCTCAATGAATTTTCCTCCAAGGCTTTGCACTTCTTCCTTAACAGCTGAACGAACATCAAAAACCTCCACAACAGCACCAAGTCTGCGTGCGGTGGCCAGTGCCTGCAGTCCGGCCACTCCCCCGCCGAGGATCAGTACCCTGGCCGGTTTAATGGTTCCGGCAGCAGTCATGAACATCGGAAAAAACCTGGGCAGATGATCTGCAGCCTGAATAACGGCTTTATAACCTGCTACAGAAGACATGGAGGAGAGAATATCCATTGATTGTGCAAGGGTTGTTCGGGGTAAGAGATCGAGACTAAAAGAGGCTACATTGGAGGTTCTGAAGGCATCAATCAGTGCTTTTTGTTGGTAAGGCTGAAAATGGCCAATGACAATGCTGCCTTTCTTAATTCCCGATACTTCTTCAGGACGCAATGCATTGATCATGAGCAGACAGTCGGATTCCGACAGTACAGTTTTACGGTCAACCACCTGGGCACCT
>JAFGVG010000247.1 GCA_016938095.1 Bacteroidales bacterium | reverse complement strand
TATGCGCAGCTCAACAACTGGCAGGCCAATATTGAATTCGACTTTGGCAAAGAAGTGGATGTGGATTATACGGAACTCATCAACAAACTAAAAGGCATTGAAACGGTTGTATTTGTGGGTGGCCTTTCGGGCAACCTCGAAGGGGAAGAGATGCCGGTTTCGTACCCCGGTTTCAAGGGTGGTGACCGCACCCATATTGAATTGCCCCTGGTTCAGCGGAATTGTTTAAAAGCACTGAAAGCCGCAGGCAAGAAAATCATTTTTGTGAATTGTTCTGGCTCAGCCATTGCGCTGGCTCCTGAAACGCAGTCGTGCGATGCCATTCTGCAGGCCTGGTATGCAGGCGAATCGGGTGGTCAGGCCGTTGCCGATGTACTTTTTGGCGATTACAATCCGGCCGGAAAACTACCCGTAACCTTCTACAAAAACTCTGACAAACTGGGCGATTTTGAAGATTACTCCATGAAAGGCCGCACTTATCGCTACACCACTGATTACCTCTTCCCGTTCGGATTCGGATTGAGCTACACCCAATTCGAAATTGGCAATGCAACACTTAGCAAGAACAGTATAAAAACCGGTGAAAAGGTGCAATTGACCATTCCTGTAAAAAATGCGGGTAAACGCAATGGTACCGAAATTGTTCAGGTATATGTCCGCAAGACGAATGATGTGGAAGGCCCACTGAAAACACTGCGCGAATTCAGTCGCGTTGACGTGCCTGCCGGAAAATCGCAACAAGTAACTATTGACCTTCCGGCTTCATCGTTTGAGTTCTACGACTGGGGACAACGCAAAATGGCGGTAACTCCCGGTGAATACGAAGTATACTACGGAAACAGCTCCGATCCCAAAGATCTGAAAGTAACCACCCTTACGATTGCTGAATAGCATGGCATACAGGATTTTTATCATCGGATTGCTATGGTTGAACACTATAGTGGCCTGGTCACAACAAGCCACCGTGGCGTCTCCAAATGGCAGGATCAGCGTTCAGTTATTCAATCAGCAACAGGCCGGCACCGGAGAATGGTATTTAAGTATAAGCTATATCCATAATGGCAAAAACTCGGAAGCCATACCCCGCATTAACCTTGGGCTGGTACGCAGTGATCAGGATTTTTCGAAAAATCTGAAATGGTTGAAAACAGGCAAACCGGTATTCATTCAGGAACAATACTCAGCCCTGCATGGCAAAAGAAGTCAGTGCCGGAATTCAGCCCATGAAATCGTGGTTTATTTTGAGAATTCAGATCAATCAAAACTCAACCTGATTGTCAGGGCCTATGATGATGGTGTGGCATTCCGCTATGAATTTCCCGATAAGGAGGGCACCTATGTGGTGCAGGATGAAATTACCGGTTATTTGATTCCTGGCGGCACCCGGCGCTGGATGGAAAAATGGGATATGGCCAACGAAGCCCTCTATACCCGCATTAAGGACGAGGCGGTGCAACAAACCTGGTCCTATCCGGCTCTCTTTAATTCAGCAGACTCATTGTGCTGGTACCTGATCCATGAAGCTGGTTTGGACCGGAGTTATTGCGGTACAAAGCTCAGCAACGTTACAGATAAAGATCTTTTTAAATTAACTTTTCCCGATCCGGGCGACGGTAACGGATCATCCCAGCCAACCATTGCGCTTCCCTGGAAATCGCCCTGGCGTGTGGTTATTATGGGTAGTTTGGCAGATATTGTGGAGTCCACGCTGGTGGATGATGTCAGCCCGGCAACTTCAATGACTAATACAGATTGGATTCAACCCGGAGTGGCCTCCTGGAATTACTGGTCGGACAACCATGGAACCAAAGATTACCGCGTGGTTTGTGAATTCGCAGACCTGGCTGCTGATATGGGCTGGCCCTATACCCTGCTCGATTGGGAATGGGATGCCATGGGTAATGGTGGCAACCTCGAAGATGCGCTGAAATATATTCATTCAAAGGGGGTAAAGCCCCTGATGTGGTATAATTCCGGGGCTTTCAAATGGGTGCAGGCTACACCTCGCGACCGGATGCTTACGCATGAAAGTCGCGTCAAAGAGTTTGCCTGGCTGAAAGAACTGGGTGTGGCAGGTATCAAGGTCGACTTCTTCCTGAGCGAAAAGCAGGATATGATCCGTTACTACCTGGATATTCTGGAGGATGCAGCTCAATATGAAATCATGGTGTATTTTCACGGTTGCCTGGTTCCCCGCGGATGGGCGCGTACCTATCCGCATCTGATGACGTATGAGGGTATCCGGGGTGCCGAGTGGTATAACAATGGTCCTGAATTCACGGTTACCGCTCCTGAACACAACACCGTCATCCCCTTTACCCGAAATGTGGTGGGTGCCATGGACTATACCCCGGTTACCTTTACCAATTCACAGTTTCCCCACATCACTTCATACGGGCATGAACTGGCGCTAAGTGTATTGTACGAGTCGGGCATGCAGCATATGGCCGACCGGCCTGAAGGCTTTTACAATCTTCCCGATGCGGTCCGTACGTTTCTGAAAACAGTACCCAATGCCTGGAACGATACGAAATTGGTCGATGGTTATCCCGGTAAGGATGTCATCATGGCCCGGCGCAAAGGGGAAGTATGGTATGTGGGAGGAATCAATGCCGAATCCAAAGAAAAGCAAAAAAGCATTCCACTTGATTTTCTGTCTGAAGGAGTGAAGTATAAACTCACCCTGATTGCCGACGGAAAACACGATAAGGAATTCAATATCCAAATCAGGGTGGTGGATCAGTCAGGTTCCCTGGATGTTAAGCTTTTAAGACGGGGTGGTTTTGCAGCAGTTCTGAAACCAATTCTCTAATGGATTAAGAAAAACAACCTGAAATGAGTAAAACAAAAATGAATTTCATAATGGGCGTCCTGGTCTTGTTGAGTCTGATAGGAATTACTACAATAAGCGCTCAAACCGTATGGCTGGATGAACTGGAC
The DNA here is from genome assembly GCA_016938095.1 of Bacteroidales bacterium. GTDB lineage: Bacteria > Bacteroidota > Bacteroidia > Bacteroidales > UBA10428 > UBA5072. The sequence continues at coordinate 2,538 of JAFGVG010000247.1, read as the reverse complement.
CTGAGTGCTGCTACCCAGGGGTATGGTGTACCCATGAAAAACAAATCACTCGACGGGAATACGATAACCATTGCAGGCAAAACATTTGAACGGGGTTTTTCTACACATGCGGTAAGTTCGTTACTGATTCTTCTTGAAGGGAAGGCTTCTTTGTTTACCGCCCGGGTGGGTATTGACGACGAAGTTGCAGGACATGATCCGGCTGCCGTATTTGAATTGTATGGTGATGGTAAGAAGTTGTGGTCGAGTGATATCATGCATTTGGGAGATTCTGCCCGGCTATGCAAAGTGCAGCTTGACGGGGTGCAAAAACTCGAATTGGTTGTAGCTGATGGTGGCAACGGTAATTATTACGACCATGCCGATTGGGCTGATGCCCGGTTTGAAACTACCGGTGCAACTACTTTTAAAACATACAATCCCATTGCCAGCGAACCGTACATACTTACACCGCTGCCTTCGGCAGAACCCAGGATAAACAGCGCCAAAGTTTTTGGAGTGCGTCCGGGTTCTCCGTTTCAATATCTGGTGGCAACAACAGGCGACCGTCCGATGACTTTTTCTGCCAAGGGTTTGCCCAAGGGATTAACAATTGATCCCCAATCCGGAATGATCACCGGTAAACTTTTAAATGCAGGAACTTACGAGGTTACCCTAATAGCAGAAAACGCGAAAGGCAAAGCGGAAAAAAAACTGCGGATTATTTGTGGCGACCGTATTGCCCTTACCCCACCAATGGGTTGGAACAGCTGGAATTGCTTTGCCGGTGAGGTGTCAGCTGATAAGGTTAAGCGTGCTGCCGACGCCATGGTTAAAAGCGGCCTTATCAATCACGGGTGGACATACATAAATATCGACGATTTCTGGGAGAACCACCGCGACTCGAAAGACCAGTCGTTGCGTGGAAAGTTGCGCGACGAAGCCGGTTATATCATTCCCAATTCCCGTTTTGTGGATATGAAACCACTTGCCGATTATGTTCATAACCTGGGATTGAAAATAGGCCTTTATTCAAGTCCGGGCCCTTGGACCTGCGGTGGTTGCACCGGTAGCTATGGATACGAAAAGCAGGATGCCGAAAGTTATGCCAAATGGGGCTTCGATTACCTGAAATACGACTGGTGCAGCTATGGCAACGTAATCAATGGTCTGCCCGATAACGACCCATACAAAGTTTCGTCTTTGTCATATAGTGGTGGCGCAGCGCTAAATACTGCCATCAAACCTTTTAAAATCATGGGCGAATATCTTCGCCAGCAACCCCGTGACATTGTTTACAGCTTGTGCCAATATGGTATGTCGGATGTATGGAAGTGGGGCGACTCTGTTGGTGGCAACAGCTGGCGAACAACAAACGATATTACCGATACCTGGGTGAGTGTGAAAAACATTGCCCTGGCACAGGATAAATCTGCTGCATGGGCCAGACCGGGAAACTGGAACGATCCCGATATGCTGGTTTTAGGCACCGTAGGATGGGGAAACCCGCATAAGAGCAAACTTAAACCCGACGAACAGTATCTCCACATCAGTTTATGGTGCCTCTTTTCGGCACCACTTCTTATCGGCTGCGATATGGAGAAACTGGATGACTTTACTTTAAACCTGCTCACCAATGATGAAGTAATTGAGGTCAATCAGGATCCGCTTGGTAAACAGGCAACATGTCTTCAAACCATCGGAGAAATGCGCATTTTCGTTAAGGAACTCGAAGATGGCAATCGTGCCGTAGGCTTTTGCAATTTTGGCATCGATGTTACAGAGCTTCAATACAGTGATTTTGAGAAAATTGGTCTAAACGGAAAGTTTACAGTACGTGATTTGTGGCGACAGCAGGATATCAGCACAATCGAGACCAATTCAGATAAGTTGAAGTTGAAAGTTCCTGCTCATGGAGTAATTCTTTATAAATTTATCTCATTAAAGTAGATCCGGATGAAAAATCAATGGATATGGAATAAGCTGATGATCGTTACGGCTTTGTTACTGTTGTTTGCTTTTTCAGGCTATGCTCAAAATCCGATCATACAAACCAACTATACTGCCGACCCCGCTCCGATGGTATATAACGACACCGTATTTCTTTATACCGGACATGATGAAGACGATGCATTCGGATTTAAAATGCAAAACTGGTTGCTGTACACTTCAACCGATATGGTGAATTGGACAGATCATGGCGTTGTGGCATCGCTGAAAGACTTTAAGTGGGTGTCCAATGATAACGGTGCCTGGGCGGCTCAATGCATCAATCGAAATGGTAAGTTTTACTTGTACTGTCCAATGCCAAGCGGAGTTGGTATTGGAGTTCTGGTTTCCGACAGTCCTTATGGCCCCTTCACAGATCCAATTGGAAAACCATTGATCAATAATGGCCCGCAGGATATTGATCCTACCATACTTATCGACGACGACCAGGCATTCCTTTACTGGGGAAATCCTGAATTATGGTATGTTAAACTCAACGAGGATATGATTTCTTATTCAGGGGAGATTAAGAAAATGCCCGATTTTGTCAAAGTAAAAGGCGAAAAAGAT
>JAFGVG010000246.1 GCA_016938095.1 Bacteroidales bacterium | reverse complement strand
TGGGTGGCGATCGGAATGTACACAACGATACCGTTTTTCAGATATGGAAAGCTATGGCCCAGGGGTTAAGGGCTGGAGACGAGGGTAAACACCTCATTACCATGCACCCGCGCGGTGAAAAATCTTCGAGTGAGTGGTTTCACAACGAAGAATGGCTCGATTTCAACCTATACCAGAGCGGACATAGCAGGCGATTTAACCAGGTATATGCTTTTGCACAACACGACTACCTGCTGCATCCGTCCAAACCCTTTGTTGATGGCGAACCCGCATACGAAGATATTGCAGTACGTTTCTGGGAATATTGCGACTGGAGTTCTCCGTTAAAAGTCCCCGTCCATGTATTGGACTCAAATTATCTGGTAAAAGATCCGGCCTATTTTTCCAGTGGCTTTTTTACCGATTACGATGTACGCATTCATGCGTACTGGAACCTGTTGTCGGGGGCAGCCGGTTATACCTACGGGAACAATGCCATCTGGCAAATGTTCAAAAACAAAGAAAGTTTTGCCATTCCCTGTTTACATAACTGGCGCGAATCGCTGGACCGTCCCGGGGCCGATGACATACGACATGTCCGTAAGCTTTTTGAAGCCCGCGATTTTTCAAAATTAATCCCTGATCAATCTGCTATTTATGGGAATAACCCCAACGATAGTACCCATGTAAGGGCTGCTGTGGCTTCCGATGGTGCATTTATGATTGTTTATCTGTCTGTGGGACAGAAAGCAAAACTGGCCCTGCATAAAATAAGTGGCGCAAAAGTAAAAGCCACCTGGTACAATCCCCGCGAAGGTGAAAGCATTGATGTCGGTGAATTTGAAAACCAAGGATATGTTGACTTTGTTCCGCCTTCAACAGGGACAAACAACGATTGGGTGTTGGTTCTGGATGATATGTCGAGGTCATTGCCTGCCCTGTGATTTTTTATTGAGCACCTGAAAAGTTCATATCATCAACCGTTAACATGACCATTTAGCTGCAATAATTGTATATTTCGGAACAAATCCCATTCACTTTCACCATGAACGAAAAACTAAGTCTGCTCACCGATCTGATCAAACTGGCACGATGCGACCAACAGGTACGCGAACAGGAGTATGAATTTTTATTATCTATTTCCAAATCGCTCAACGTGAGTAAGGAAGAATTCGACTGCCTGTTTGACAAGTATATCGATTTCTGCCCGCCTGAATCGGAATTCGAGAGAATACTGCAGTATCACCGGCTGGTCTTGTTGATGAATATCGACAAGGATACCAGCGACAAAGAAGTAAACTATCTGAAAGATATCGGCATCCGCATGGGTTTGAATCCGGTGGCTACCAACCAGGTGCTTAACGAAATGAACAAATACCCCAATAAAGTTATTCCCCCTGAGCGTCTGATTGAATTGTTTAGGGGTCAGTACAACTGAGTATCTTTACCTGATTATTACTTTAATGACGTCAATTAAAAACCATCATATCCGGGAAAGAATGAACAATAGTAAAAAGGTAGTAATCGTTTTAGCTCTCTTTATAGCTGGTGCTTCACTCTATGCGCAGGAAGATGACCGGGGTTATATTGTACAGGTTGGTCAGCAGGCCCCCGATTTTACCCTTACACTGACTGACGGCACCACCTTCAAATTATCAGATCAAAGGGGTAAAATTGTGATGCTTCAGTTTACCGCCAGCTGGTGCGGTGTATGCCGGAAGGAGATGCCGCATATTGAAAGTGAAATATGGCAGCCCCTCAGGGATAAAGCTTTTGTTTTGGTGGGTATCGACAGGGATGAACCTTTGGATGTGGTTCTGAAATTCGCCAAAACCGTTCAGGTTACCTATCCGTTGGCGCCTGATCCCGGCGCTGAAGTCTTCTCGCTGTACGCGCACAAGGAAGCCGGTGTAACCCGTAATGTGGTTATTGACGGCCAGGGGAAAATTGTCTTTTTGACGCGACTATATGAGGAGAAAGAGTTCAATGCCATGAAGGAGGTTATTTTTAAGCTGGTGGAGGCGCTTTAACAAGATAATGCTGGACAGATCGGCAGGCTGCTGTGTATATGATGCCGGGGACAAAGCGTATATTGATTTCGAATCGGGCGATTGGGCTGCCAACCTGGGACATTCGCACCCGGACAGATGAATTGTATAACCAGTTAATTGATCATGGATTTCTTGTGGGTTTGAAAGAGAAAACCATCCGCTTCATGTCCCCTCTGATAATAGAAAAAAGTCAGATTAATCGGTTGGTAGTAGCAATGGATGAAGTTCTGTCAGGGTCACTTTAAACAATCCCGCAAGGGTAGATAGTCTTCAAAGTCTTTGATTAAAGGTTATTTGAATTGAAAACATATTTTTAAATTTGTAGAAAGTCATATGGGATGACACATATTCAACTGTATAAAAAAATTAGTTACTTGCCAGATAGTCTTAAGGCAGAGGTAAATGATTTTATTGATTTTCTTATGCATAAGCGGAAAAAGGATAAGAAAAGAAAACAGCCGAAATTTGGTGCCGCAAAAGGACAAATTTATATTTCACCGGATTTTGATGAGCCATTAGAAGATTTTAAAGAGTATATGTAATGGATATATTACTTGAGACCCATTGACAGAATGCTTGTTACGCAGTGCATGGCTGATGATTACGTGTTGGCAACAAAAGATGATAAGATGAAAGGATACCCAATAAAAACCATCTGATAACACTGTTTCCATTACAATGCGATTACTATTTGTAGTGAGCCTTACTTTTCTATTTGCAACTTCTTTTGGTCAAACCAGGAAAATGGTAAACCATTATCCGAATGGCCGGATACTATACAAGGGTAAAGTTCTTACATGTCCTGATTATTCGGAGAGATATCCCTGTTACAATTCAACCTGCAGGAAAATAGGGGAATGGGTCTATTATTATCAGAATGGTCGTGTGAAGCAAATTGAAAACTACCTGCGCGTCAAAGATTGCAGTTCAGATGAACTACCTGACGGGACATGGAAATATTTCAACGAATCAGGTATTTTAGTTAAACAGGAAGAATACAAAGAGGGGCTGTTGTGGACAGCTGATGTTGCCCGGTTTTATCATCACGATCAGCTGGCCGGAGAAATTCTGGTCAGGAATGGAATCAGGGATACGATATGGCACATAGAGGAAAACAGAATGAATTTTGTTTTAAACGGTGATTTTAAGGTTTATTTTGGGCCGCCTCAACAGATAACGGGCGATGGACAGGATGAAATCGGTCAGCAGATCCCATTCTGGTTTTCAAACAACAGAAATACACCGGATTATTATAACCCTTACCGCAGGTTTAAAAATATTCCGGACAATATGGACCATGCAACTAATGAGAACTACGATTATGTTGGAGTTATCCTGTACCATCATCCTACTAAACGTTACTCGGAATATATCACGGGCAATATTTTTCCGCATTTGGAACCCGGAAAGAAGTATTGCCTGAACATACGGATACGCCTGAGCCAGAATTCCGGGTTTTTTATTGATCAGTTTGGAGGTTACTTTTCTGATACCATTCCGTCTCCGGGATTGGTATCTCCGCAGGTTTCCTTTAATCAGAAGCTTAACAACAGGAACGAGTGGAAGACGCTTTGTGCTTTTTATACTGCCACAGGCAATGAAAGATACATTACACTGGGTAGTAATGGTAATTTAAAGATGGCCACCATAATGCCCATTGTTCCTGTGAATATGAGTGAGGGCGACTACAACCAATCTGCATACTACATCATTGATCAGGTGAAGTTGTCGGCAGATACAACTGATTGTAGCTGTGAAATTGAGGATGTTGCAGTGCAATTCACGGAGCGGATCAACTTTGATCTGATGAACCCGGCAGATTCGTTTATGTGCAATAAGGTTTTCGTACTGAAAAACATTTTTTTTGAGTTCGATCAGTCTGATTTGCTTCCCGCTTCTTTTGAGGAGTTGGAAAAGCTTCATATATTTCTCAATACAAATGATGTATCCATTATGATCAGCGGTCATACGGATCATATCGGGACACCTGATTATAACAAGGCGTTGTCGCTTGCGCGTGCTAATGCTGTCTCGGAATGGCTGATCAAAAAGGGGATAGATAAAAACCGAATACAAACGGAAGGTTTTGGTGCTGATTTACCTCTTGTTGAAAATGATACAGAAACCCATCGCGCCATCAACCGGCGGGTGGAGTTTGCCATTAAAAGGAATTAATCTATCAGCCTGGCCAACACCTTTAATTGGTTTTCGATTCGCTCCGACCAGGGCAGGCCGTAGCTCAACCGCATACAATTGTTAAACTGGTTTTGCAGGGTGAATATTTTACCGGGAACAATGGCAATGTTGTGTTGCAGCGCCCTGTTGAACAGGGTGAGTGTATTGTACTTTTTGTTGAGCTCAACCCACAGAAACAGGCCTCCCTGGGGGCGGCTTATTTTAGTGTCGCTGGGAAAATGTTGCGCAATGGCCTGGGTGTATTGCAGGCTGTTGGTGTGTAAGATGCTTCGCAGTTTGCGTATATAGTTCTCATATTTCCCTGTTTTAAAAAAGTTGGCCACTGTCTGTTGGGTCAGCGTGGTGGAAGTAAACGACTGCACCATTTTCAGTTTTACAATATCTTTTTTGAATTTGCCGGGAACCACCCATCCCACCCGGTAACCCGGAGCCAGCGTTTTGCTAACGGAACTGCAGTATAAAACCAGTCCTTCCTCATCAAATGCTTTACAGGTTTTGGGCCGGGTTGCACCAAAATGCAAATCACCATAAATATCGTCTTCAATCAGTGGAATGTGATGGTGATTCAGTAACCTCACCACTTCCTTCTTATGTTCATCCGGCATACAACTGCCCAACGGATTATTGAAATTGCTATTCAGCAAACAGATGTTGATTTTTTGGGTATCCAACGTTTTTTTCAGGGCTTCTACTTCTATACCGGTGCTTGCATTGGAAGGGAGCTCAATCGTTTTCAGTCCCAGACTCCGGAACAACTGCAGCAAACCAAAAAAAACCGGACTCTCAACTGCAATGGTGTCTCCGCGCTGCGTGAGGGCCATTAAACAATAAGCCACGGCATTTAAACAACCCGAGGTAGTGACAATATCTGTATCGCTAAACTGGGCACCTGTAAAATACGACCATTGCGCAATCTGTTTTCGCAATTCCTCGTTGCCCTCAATTTTTTCGTATTCGGTACCACAACCGCTTAAT
>JAFGVG010000245.1 GCA_016938095.1 Bacteroidales bacterium | reverse complement strand
TCGCCTCCGCCAGTCGCTTAAACCTTCAGGCGGGCGATACATCGACAAGGCTGTGCAATCGAACCGCAGCAGCGTGACAAACCTAACGGATTGTATGGCTAATCCTTTGTCTATGCACGATTTTTGTGAGGCCCTGATGTCGTTTATGATGACCAGGTACCATGGAACCCGGCTGGTGCCCGGTGATGAAATGGAAAGCAGTGTGGGGAAACTTGTACGCGATAAATACGCCACCTGGGAATGGATTTACGGCTGGTCGCCCGATTATACCTTTGAAAACCAGGTAAGGCTTGCATTTTTGGATTTTAAGATAACGCTTTCGGTCAACAAAGGCATCATCAGGCACTGCAGGCTTGAATCGGAACAATTAAACCGAGACATTTCGGGTAAGCTGATAACCGGCCTTACAGACATTCCGCATGAGGCATCGGCCATCAGGCATGCGTTATTGAACAATGGAATCAACGACCACCTTGGCAGTGGCACACTTGATGAACTTATATGGAATTTTTTTTAGTGTGGAAGTCCTGAAAGCCTTTTTTTACATACCGGCATCTTTGCCGGAGGCACCTTTCGATGAGGGAACAAGACCTTCTTCGGGAGGTTCGGGGCCATATGCATAACCCTTTATAAAATAACCGGGATATTCGCCGTAGCCACCCGTGGCTTGCTTTTTGGTCACCAGAATCAGCGTACCTTTAACATTGGCTGCTTTTTTCTTGATTTTAATGATGGCGCTTTTTTTAGCTGCAGCAGGACTTCGGGCGCTTGAGGGTGATTTGGCTTCCACCTCACCCAGCAGGTAAAGATCGCCAACTTCCTTTTTGTTTTCAGTTATCCAAACAGCTTCCCAGCTACTTTCGTCGAAAACCGTGAAAGCGGCCTGGTTAAGCACATCTATTTTCCCGGTTTTGTAAATGATTTTATGCACTTCTTTGCGCTCAATGGTAAATTCCTCGGATTTGCCGGGGAAAATAAAACTGATGTAAGTGGGCGTAACGGTAGTGACATCTACCGGCAATATCGATCCGTTCAATTTGAAAATGGTGTCATGCGGCAATGCTTCTGCCGGTATCGATTGTGAATGAGCAACAACTGTCAACAGCACTAAAAAAACGATTGTGAAAAAATACTTCATCATCATCAACAATTAACATTTATCGCATTTAATGCAAAGTTTATGCCAGAAGCCCTGAACCATTTTTTCAGGCTGTTGGCGGCCCGTTGAACATATTGATTTACTGATCAATCCTCCGGTTTTTGATTTTCAAATATACAAAAAATACCATTGTACCCATTGCAATTATCAGATAGTTACCAACCATTCAAAACAGGCACAAGGCAATTTATGCTGCTTGTCCGTTGATTTGGCCGTTTTGGGCAAACACGTTTTTGGGTCATCTTATATTTTATCGACATTTTGCAGCAGGTCTTGTTTTTGCTGTTATTTTTGTGCCGGAAAGCATGCCTTTTTTATTTCAGTCTGTCTGATCATGTTGAATAAGCCAGCCTCTTTCTTAGTTTCGTTGTACATATGGTTATTTATCGTATTTTCCATTGTGCCGTTATTTGCCGTTTATTTTACATTGTGGGTTTTAACACGTTTATTCGACAGACGACAGGTGGTGGTGCATTATTATGCTATGATTTGGAGCCGGATATACCTGTTGGTCAACCCTGGCTGGAAGATCTGCATCGAAAATCGCGACAGAATTGAAAGGGGAAAAGCCTATATTCTGATTTCGAACCATCAGAGCATTATAGATATTGCCTTGCTGCTTCAGCTCAATGTAAATTTCAGGTGGGTTTCAAAAATTGAACTGGCACGTGTGCCTGTGGTGGGTTGGGTTTTATGGCTGAATAACCATATTATGGTTCGCAGGGGCGACAAAATAAGTGTGGTGCAAATGGCAGACGCATGCCGTAAGGTCATTGCCTCGGGTGTTTCGGTGTGTATTTTCCCCGAAGGTACACGTTCGACCAATGGCAACCTGCAACCCTTCAAAGAAGGCGCTTTTATTCTGGCGAAAGACAACAACACCCCCATTTTACCGGTTGTGCTGGATGGGGCCAATAAGGCCCTGCCCCGAAATGCGTTTTGGTTTAAGTTTCGGCAAACATTTACAGTAAGGGTGCTGGAAGAAATTCCAGTTGAGGAAATTAACCGTACCAGCACTGTATCGATGGCTTCGTATGCCAGTCATCTGATGGCGGACGAATTGCAGCGTATACGAGATAGTGCACAAATACCGGAATAAATGGAAGTGCCATTACGCATATTGCGCCGGATGGGCTACAAAGCCGACAGTCAGGGGATCATCAATCGCTACATAAGGGTTGAGGGAGCCTGGAACGATCACCTTACGCATACAAGGCAGTTCATTCTTAAAGCGCTCAACAACAAGCAGCCGGCAAACCTGGCTGTCCTGGGCAGCGGCTGGCTCCTTGACCTCCCGTTGGAGGAGCTGGCTGAAATGTCAGGTCACGTTTGGCTTTACGATATTGTTCATCCGGCTCAGGTAAAGCATCGGATCAGCAAGTTGCCTAATGTTACTGCTGTAAGCGATGATATAACCGGGGGAACCGTTATGCAAGCCTATGAGGCAGTCAGGGCGTTCAGAAAACATGCCATACCACCATCAGCGGATGATTTATGCCAGGGCGCTTTTATGCCAGCCGTTCAGCCCGATTTTGTAATATCGCTTAATATTCTCAGCCAGTTAAGTGAGTATATAACCGACTACCTGCAGCACCACTTGCCTTTTAGCCACAACGAAGCAGCCAGGCTCAATACATTGCTACAAAGCGCTCACCTGAAACTATTACCAAAGGGAAATGCCTGTTTGATTACCGATGTAGCAGAGAAAAGCATTGACGAAACCGGTCGCATCACGGAGGTTAAGCAACTAATGGAAGTAGAACTGCCGGAGGGTGCTTATGTTGAAAAATGGGAATGGCAGTTTGATCCGCTTGGCGATTACAAACCGGGTTGCCACACCCTGTCGGAGGTAGTGGCACTTTTTTTGTGACCAGATTAATGTTTTACAAACTTTATTGACAGTTACTAATTAAGTATATTTCCAACTATATTGACAAGCTCTAATTAAAAATGCAACCTATGATCAGCAGTAACCTAACACGTTTGACAAAGTGGTTCTTTCAGAAGGCAGCGGGCCTGGCATTAACATTATTTATACTGGGTGCCGGCGCCGATGCACAATCGCTGTTGTGGAAAATTTCAGGTCCGGCAGTTGCATCTCCGTCGTATTTATACGGTACCATTCACCTTACCGATTCCCGTGTGTTCGAATGGCACGATACGGTGTATCGTCAGCTGGGCATGTGCCGGGCATTTGCATCGGAACTCGACCTGAGCATGGAAAACATGATGAAGGCAGCCGGCATGATGCTGTTGCCCGAAGGACAAACGTTGCATGACCGGTTTTCCGTTGAGGAATACACCATGGTTCGTGAGGCGGTGAAATCCTGTTCGGGGCTCGACCTGGCCTTATTCGACAAGGTGAAACCGGCCGCACTGATTGCGCTGTGCTTTAACGGAAAACATGCAACGGATATGGAAGCCACCGTTGATGAGTTACTCTACAGGAAAGCCAAAGCCGATGGACTGGCTACCTATGGTATCGAAACCGTTGAAGAGCAGATAGGGGTACTTGATAAAATTCCCGACAGCTATGTTGTAGCGTATTTCCGGAATCTCGACAAGCAAAACACTGAACTTGAGAAGCTGATCAGAAGTTACCGGCAAGCCGACCTCGACAGCCTTTGGTTGCTTGTACAGGACGAAGAATCGGGTGCACTGCTGACCGACGAAATGATCAGAATGCGGAATTACCGGATGTCGGAGCGCATCATTCCCATGATCAATAAAGAGAGTACGTTTATAGCCGTCGGAACCGGGCATCTGCCGGGTGACGAAGGCCTCATTGCCCTGCTTCGGAAAGCCGGCTATATTGTAGAGCCTGTAAAGCTTTGGTAATCGAAAAGGCCGAAAAGTTTCAGAGGTACCTGACCAGTTCGTCCAGCATTTTTCGGTCCTTGCTTCCCTTTCTTCCTGCACCGGCTCGGGGATATCCCAGTGGTGTTATGCCATATACAACCTGGTTATCGTTCAGGTTTAAGGCTTTGCGTAATATATCAGGGTCGTAAGCTTCAATATAACAAGTGCTTACACCTTCATTTTCCGCGGCAAGTATTATATGCGTCATTACAATGCCCAGGTCGGTTTCCAGCGAGTTGTAACCGTCGAATTTCCTTACCCAGGCCTTATCCCTGTACCCTACTACCACCAGAATATGCGGTGCTTCCTTAAACCAGGGTCGGTAATAGCAATCCCTTACTTTAGCAAGCATTTCTGGCGACTGTATCAGCCAGAATTCCCAGGGCTGATAATTACAAGCCGAGGGAGCCATACGGCCTGCTTCCAGAATTTTCCTGATAATTTCTGTTGGAACAGGTCGTTGCGGATCGTAGTCGCGCACACTC
>JAFGVG010000244.1 GCA_016938095.1 Bacteroidales bacterium | reverse complement strand
CTGTTCGGGAATCAGCTTCACATCAATCACGGTGAGGTTGCCCACGTCTTGTTCAATTTTTGCATATCCGATATAGGAATATACAAGCACGGAGAACTCGCTAAGTTGAGCGGATTCCAGGCGGTATTTTCCATTGATGTCCGTGATAGTCCCCACAGGGGTTCCTTTAATCTGAATCGTAACGCCAATCAGGGTTTCACCTGTACTGGCATCCGTTACAGTTCCTTCAACTGTTAGCTGTGCAAACAGCGAAGAAGTTACGGAAAGCATCAGCACAATTAATAGCTGTCGTTTCATAGGGTTTAAATGGATAGGTTTCATATTGTTGTGATGCGTAAGGTTATTTGTAAGCAATTACTGTATTTCCGGCTTTAATTTTTGATCCCTCAGTTTTCAGCCGTGTACCGGCCGGAAGCACAACCATCAGCACTGCTTCGTCTGCCGGCAATTTCAAACTAACATTACCGCGTTCTCCTTTCGCGAGATACCTTCGGGAGACTATATCAAACAGATCAACTTTGTTATCTGACAAATAGGTTACCGACCTGGCTTCCGAAAAGGGATTGTAGTAGAGGTAAACCGGAAATTTGTTTTCGGCATAGAAGTCGGTGGCATTGCAATTCAGGGCCAGAATTCCTTCAACTCCGGTTTTATTGACAATTGCACCGAAAACACCCACAATTGAGGTGCTGTATAAACTGAACATGGAGGCTTCGGGTTGACCCGGCGCCCATTTAGGCCCATCACCAATGGCAACAGGAACAACACCTATGAGCGACTCCTTTTTGTAATCATCGGCTTTGCGCAATCCTTCGTAAGCAATAATACCCTGGGTCATATCCTTTAACTCAGGCAACCATTGATGCTTTTCATCCATATTGTCAGGATAAAAAAACCGTGAAGCATTTACAGCATTTAGCATGAATTTGCCAATTGCCCGCGCATATTGTGGCTCATATTTAACCATGGGCACAAGTGGCCATGCCATAGCCACTGAATTCATTAAAAAGGCATATCCTCCTCCATCGGTTATACTACCCTGCAGCCCATATACATCCAGGTCGCCCCATTGCTCAGCAATCACACCCCATCCATATCTTCCGTCCTTTGACTGGCAGCCGTCAAAGGTCCAGTTAAGAAGTTTGGTAACATCGTATTTTGTACCATATTCAGCATTTAAACGGGCCGCAGTATATGCCCCAAATTGCAGCAGGATCTCATAATACCGGCTTTCTTTTTGGCTAAGCAAGGCATCGGTCGCACTTTTTGCTCCGGCCAGATAGCGTTTGTCACCAAACTGCTGAAAAGCAGAGAATAAAACGTAGGCGTGACCACCGGCTGCATCTTGTTGGTAGGGGATGTTGTTGCGCATGCCTTTCATTTGGGCATAATCGAAGTAGGAATAATCGTAATTGCCCTGCAATACAGAATCGGCTTTAAAAAATTGCTCTGCTATGCTTCGCTGAATCGCAACGGAATTATCAACAGTTGGGAAAAGTGCGGAAACTCCGTAAAACAGCACATTCGGATATACATCATACCACCAGTCGCGTCCGTATCCGCCACCCAATTTGGCTACCTCGGGAGTGGTGTTGTTCATGACAATATTCCATTTGGTATCGCTGTTAAAATAGTTTTGATCCATTTTTACAAAGTTGTACCCATGTTGGTTGGTCTTGTCAATTCCCATGAGCCCTGCACTTAACAGTGCGTTGAGTGAGGTAAGTGCCTCATGAAATTCCCCATTGTTGCGGTGCGGACCTTGCCTGACATCTCCAATTACAGTATATAAGCCATAAGTGATCTGGTCCATGTTTCTTTTTGAACTATCAAGCCAGATAAGTGGGCCATAAGGTTCCATGCTGTTGAAATTATAAACCAGGCTGTCAAAGTCCCTCGCTTTTTTATCCCAGTCGATGATCAGATAGGGCTGCGGCATATTCGGCATTTGTTCAATACGTGGTATTGGGGTGCTAACAACCGCTTCTCCCAGATGTGAAGTACAGGTTGTTAGGCCTAAGCAGGCAACCAGCAAAAAGACTGTCAGGTTAAACTTTGTCATCTGATTGTAGATAAGAATGTTTCATAATGTTTTTAGCCAGAGGGATCGAAAGCATTTGCAGCGTTGCCACTATGATGAGGGCATATCTCAATGCAAAGATTTCTGAAACCGAATAGGCAAGAAAAATAAACAAACCGAGGCCCAATACCCTTCCTGTGTAAAGGCCAAACTCGTGGTTAAGAATATAGGCGTACTGGTTGCGATTTTCACGTTGAGATACCACATCAATTACTTTCATAAGAATTGGGAAATAGGCGAGATCATGCAGGGGTTGAAAAAAGACCTTGCACAATATGAAAACAATGACACCGAAAGCTGACAGCGCAATGCCATTCACCAAAGTGCCAATCAAAAAAATGGTAATGCCTGCCCCGAATACAATAATGCGGTGCTTTGGTTTTGAAAACCGGCCAAGCAGGTATAATATGATGGCAGTTAACCCGCCACTGATACCCTGTATTAATCCCAATGAACCTTCCTGTCCCACATATCGCATGACCAACATGGCTGGTGCGGTCACCAGGAATCCCTGAACCAGTCCTTTCAACCCGGCAAGCACCAGTTGCTTATTCCACAGCCGGTCGAACCGGAAAAATAAAAAGTCCTTTTGTGACGGAGTGGCAAAATTTCCCCGTGCCAGCGAGAAACAAGCCAATACGGTAATGGCAAAAACAAGTATTGTAACCACACGATAACCCATATTCACATTAAAGGTCAGGCCAAATAATTGCACGCCGTCAATGGAAGCCAGCAACGCACCGATGAATAAGGGAACCCCGATAGAAGATATGGTGAAGAAAAAGGATTCAAGCCCGAAAAAGTAATTGCGATTCTCGTCGGTTGTCGTATTGAGTGCCATCAGATAGCGATTGGTCCAGAAAAAACCTGATGCAGCACCTAACAATACGCCGGCGATCAGCAGTCCGATAAGGGAAATATTTCCCATGAACATCATGCCAACCATGGATAAACCGCTGAGGAGAATACCAAAACTGTATAAATGGGCGACTTTGAATTTCTTTAGCAGAAATCCGTTGGCAAATGAGGTGATAACAATGCCTGTATACATGGCTACCTGAAAAACGGCTACCAGCGACGTATCGTTTGTATTTCGCATGATATAGGCGCCGATGAAAATCTCTACCACAGGAAGTACCAACGCGTATAACATGTTGGTAACAAGTAGCACCCGCATGTTGTGGGGCATGGAAAGGAAAAACCTATATTCGGTAGTAAGCTTTTTTATCATTCCTTTATTTCTTTATTTTAAGATCTCCAGGATTTCTGAAATGGACAGCTCGGCGCCACAAATCACCTCATCGCTGGCACCGTAGTAAATTTTTATTTTATCACCTTCCACAATATGTCCGTTTGTGAAAATTACATTCCCGAAAAATCCGGTTTGTTCATAGGGAGCAACAGGTTCCATAATCGGCTCCTGGGTGCGGGCAAGTACTTTTGAAGGATCATTTATATCGAGCAGCAAAGCGCCCAGGCAATAACGATTTTCTTTATTGGCACCATGGTATATTTCCAGCCATCCGCGTTCTGTCCGGATAGGTGCTGCGCCGGCTCCCACACGTGCCGAGTCCCACATTCCGGGTCGTGACATGGCAATGCATTTGTGGTTTCCCCAATGCAACAGATCAGGTGATTGAGCCAGCCAGATGTAATTTCCGCCCAATTCCGGACTGCTTGGCCGGTGTAAGGCATAATAATTTCCGTTAATCTTTTCGCTGAAGATGGCGCAATCCTTATTATGGGGTGGAAAAATCATCCCCCTGCGGTCAAAACTTTTCCAGTTGCTTGTTTGCATCAACCCAACACCTACACCAGCCGGCGATACTTCGGTGAAAGTTAACTGGTATTGATTTGCCATTGTGGCTACCCGGCAGTCTTCTATGCCAAAAGATTCCAATTCTCCTTGGCCAAAAACAGGAGGATAACCTTCGGGTTCAATAAAGTTTATTCCATCATCGCTACAAACCAAACGGAGATAGGATAAAGTGGTGAGGTAGTCCTTTTTCTTATAATTGATTACACGGGGATCGGAAGTATCCAGATCGGGATCATTCTTGTCAAATGACAACACCTCAATTTCTCCCCGGGTATTATAAATAGGAAAGCTGATTTTCCCTTCAATTTGTTTTGGCCTTTCTGCTACACGCAGCAGCAACCATGTCTTGTTGTTGTACTCAAATACTCCGGGGTTCAAAAGGCACACTATTTCCATGCCTGCAATACCGGCTTTAAGTTCTTTTGGGGTAATCAGCGGATTAGTCGGAAAGCGTTTTGCGATGTCCATTAGCTTGGGGTTAATTCATACCAAAGCTAGGTCATGGGGCCAAAAACCGTGTCCACGCCAGTTTTTTTATTGTCCGCGACAGTCCAAAATGAAGACTATATGGGGTTAATTATTAGTCGCAATTTTTTGCCGGTATTCGGAAGGAGAACAGCCAAAAACCTTGCTGAATAATTCATAGAAATGGGCCCGGCTTCTGAAGCCTGTTTGATCAATGATTTCACTCACTGTTAATGTAGTGGATTGCAGTAAGATTGCTGCTTTACGAACCCGTCGCTGGTCAATCAACCCATGAGGTGTAGTTCCCAAAAGCAGTTTTGTTTTGTTATAAAGTGACGATTTGCTGATGAACAGGTGCTCGCATAATTTTTCAGATGACAAACTTTCATCATCAATGTTGGCGTCAATATAATGGAGGATGGTGTGAAAAAACGGGTCCTGAATTTCCTTTACCCCGAAAATATATTCCTGTGCCTCATTAAAGCGTTGGCGAATATTTTTCCGCATTTGCAGAAGCTTTTCTATCCGCACCTTCAAATGGTTGGGGTGAAAAGGTTTTGGGATATAGGCATCTGCTCCGGCTTCCAGGCCCATAATTTCGTCTTCAATTTCAGTTTTTGCTGTCAGTAATATCAATGGCAGGTGACTGGTATCGAAATTTCCCCTGATTCTTTTTGTGAGTTCAATACCATCCATAACCGGCATGATGATGTCCGACACCATCAAATCAACTTTTTCTCTGTTTAAAATACCAAGCGCATCTGCTCCGTTAACAGCATACAGTAGTTTATATTTCTGACCAAGCAAGTCTTTTAATAAAGCAGAAATATCAACGTCATCTTCAACAATCAGTATTGTTGGCTTGTCTGACCGCGATGGCGGAGAATCAGGGGTTGGGTCAGCTCCCTGGATATCTTCAGGCAATTGATTGAGTAATGTGAAATCGCTCACTTCTTGCTGCACCAAACCCATATTGCTCAATTCAAGATTTAAAGGTAACCTGCAAACAAAGGTTATCCATTCATTCTGATGGCAATTGCAAGTAATTGATCCTCCCAGTAATTCAACCAATCCTTTGGTAACAGCCAATCCAAGGCCAGTAGACCGGTAACCTGGAAAATGTTCCCCTGTTCGTGAAGGTATGTTGCTGAACGGTTCAAATAATTTACTCATGAATGCCGGACTGATCCCTATTCCATTGTCTTTTACCTCCAGTAAAAGTTCAATTTCTGAAAGTGTAAGAGTCACAGTAATTGTGCCATCATTCCTGGTGTATTTAATGGCATTGGATACCAGGTTATTCAATATCCGTTGAAATTTATCAGGATCTGTTTTTATGGTTGCATCAGGTAAATTACTTTCCACCTTACATTTTACATTCTTCTTTTGTGCGATTGTTTCAAAATCTGCCAGTACTTCGTGTGCAAGTTGTGTTGGATTTACCAGTTGAACGGATAATTGTTCTTTTCCTTTCTCAAGCTTTCGAAATTGTACAATCTCCATTACCAACCGTTGAAGTTTTACACTGTTGTTGTGGATTTTCAATAACTTAGGTTTAACATGCTGTGTCTTTTCGTCTTCAAGCAACCCATGAATGTGAGAGGTAATAAGTGTAAGCGGCGTGCGGAACTCATGAGCTATGTTGGTAAAAAATTCAATTTTATAATTATGCAGCTCTTCTTCCTTCTTTAACTTATATTCCTGCAATGCAGCCTCTTTTTTACGAAGGTTGCGCCGGTGGTATGATCGCAGCATGAAAAACACGATAGCTGCCAACAGAAAAGTATAGCTTGCAATAGCCCAAATTGTCTTCCAAAAAGGGGGCCGGATTTCTATTGCCAGGTCTTTGAGGATTGATGACCATTTTCCGTTTTCATCGCTCACCCTTAACTGAAAACGGTATTCACCAGGAGAAAGATTGGAGAAGTGGATGGTCTGGTCAGGCATGGCTACAATCCAATCATCATCAGAATTAAGAAGCCGGTAAGATATTTTGTGTCGTTCTTTACCCCAGAATACTAAAGGAGTTACCGAAAAGGTGAGGGCATTCTGGTTATAATTCAGGTTCAGTTTTTTCTGGCGGTTAATTTTAATTGCAGGAGATCCATCCCTTTCTGTTTCAATTGGTTTGTTTCGAACAATCAATTGGTTAATGGCTATTGGGGGGTAAAAGGAAGAAAACTTTATCCGGGATACCTGAATAATATCAATACCCAACGTACCTCCCATATATAGCTGATCGTTTGCCGGGTCGAAGAATGATGCACCGTCACTATACTCATAATTGATCAAACCATCATTGGCATTAAAATCCTGCACATTGTCTGTAAGTAAATCGATGCATGAAATTCCCCGGTTAGTGGCAATCCACAGGTTGTTTTGATTGTCCAATTGAATGGCTTGAACAGAGGTGTTTTTAAAGTGATCCTGCATTCCCGGGTTTTTCACCTTCATTGAATCGTTTTCGGTGGGGTTTATCTCATATATACCACCACTTGAACCAACCCATATGTTCCTTTCTTTATTTGCAAATATCGACAGCACATCATCATTAAATATTTCACGGGGATGTGAAAGTGTATTGAACTGTTTTATTACGCGTTTGGTTATTGTATTGTATCTGTATACACCTAATCCGCGTGTACCAATCCAAATTACCCCCGGACGTTCTTCTGCAAGTGCATATACAATTTGTTTCTGTGGTCCCTGCTTGCTGATGTTTTTATCAAGTATGACCTGTTCGTAGCTAACGGGATTTGCATGATTGGTTTCGTTTTGGTTAAACTGCAGCATGATTACGCCATAACCACTAGTGCCAAGATATATTCTGTGATCGCTGTCCTCGAGGATGCGATAAACCGATGCAAACGGGAGTGCGCTTTGTTTGATAAAGTCATCCGGGAAATTGCGAATCCGGGTATAATCAGGTGAGATTATGTCTACTCCGCTGCCATCGGTTCCTACCCAAATACTCCCATCGGCACGCTCGAGAAAAGACAGCACAGAGTTGTTTGTAAGACCGTTCTTAACGGAAAGATGTTTTTTGTATTTTCCATTGGAGTCAAATATATCAATACCTCCGCCTTTAGTGCCTATTAACAAATCCTTTTTGCGCGTAACCAGAATACTTCTGACAATAGGGTAGGATAATTGCTGTGAGGACAGGTAATTAAAAGGATAGGCTGAGAGTTTCAGATTATAAACGCCATTGCCATCAGTCCCAACCCATAAAAGATCAGGTGCCGATTCAAAGATGCTGAAAACTCTTGCTGAGATGGCATTTTCGGGGAATAAATGCTGATTGGCATTCAGGGGCTCGATTTTTCGTGTAGTAATTGTGTATTTATATATTCTGCCTTTCTCTGTACCAACCCAAAGCCTTTCAGGCATGGAGGAAGGAGAAAATGAAGTAATAACATCATCGGAGATGCTGAGTTGGGCTGTTTTATTGGTGCTCATATCAACCACATATGCACTTCCGTTTCGCTGGGTGATGAGCATTAACGGGCGTTCATTCAGGAGAATTCCCCTGGCAGAAGAAATAAAGCCATCAACCGGTAGCCTGATAACAGGAATCAGTTGGTTGTTTGTCAGCTTAACTATTAATGAACTATCGGTAATACAATAGGGTACATTATTTATAAACAATACCCGTTTAATACTTGCTGCTTCTGCAGCATATGCCCCGGTAATGTTGATTTTTTCAAAGTCCCTTGTTGTCTCATTAAATTTATAAATCCCTTTCTCAAAAACAGCCGCCAGGGTTCCAAAACTATCCGAATGGCAAACTGAAACATCGTTTTCATAATTGATGTTTTCTGACTCGTTGGCAAAGTAAGGAAAGAAGCGATCATGCAGATTATCATAGAGGCTAATTCCTTTGTTGGTAAGCATCCAAATAGGTCCTTCGGCGGTTGGATATAGTTCACGGATAACATGATTATGCAGGGCAAACGGAGAGCTATTGGCGGTATATCTTACAATGTTGCTCCCGTCATACCGGTTAAGCCCGTTCCATGTGGCAAACCAGATATATCCTTCAGCATCCTTTGCAATGGCAGTTACTGCTCCATTTGAAAGCCCCTCGCGACGTGAGATAGAATGAATATTAGAGGTATATGCTCCGTTTGGAGAAATGCTTGTGCTGATGTAACAAAGGATAATTAGGAAAGCGTACCTCAATATGAGCTTTTTTTATACATCAAATTTATGCAAATTGATGTGAATATCATAAGGCTATGAAGAAAGTTGGATTTACTGAGCATACAGAATCGCAATCTATTGTTCTGCCGGAAGACTGGAAATGATCCCTTTGCTCATATAAATATGACGTACAGATTTCCGCATGAATTTGCGGCGTCTTTCGAACCATATAGCTGACATTATTGTTATTACACCTCCTGCCAATAAGGCGTTTGGAATGCCAATGCCGCTGATGAGGCTTTTTAGGATTTCCATTCAAAACGTATATTGAATAACTGCTCTAATTTATGACATTATTGAATATGTTCATGCATCTATTTTTAGCGATCAAAATTCGGATAGATGTTTGATAGGGTCTGATAATGTTTGATAAGGTTTGATGTTGTTTGAAATTGTTTTGATGTTTTTACTGCCACAGCTACTGCCGCTGCCTATGGTGTGCTGAGCGGAGTCGAAGCATACCGCTGCCGCTTTCAGACATTGTCATCCGGCAGGGTTGCGCTGATACCCTTATTGTTGTATATGGTGCGCACCGTGGCCCGCATCGACCTGCGCTTAATTTCAAACCAAAAGGCTGATAATACGGTAACCAACCCGCCAATGAGCATGGTATAGGAAAGCCCGATTCCGCTAGCCACTGAACCGGCCAGCAGGTTACCGATGGGCATGGTGCCCAACAGGGCCATGGCATAAAAACTCATTACACGCCCCCTTTTATCTTCGTCTGCCAGGGTTTGCAACATGGTATTGGCCGCGGCAAGCGACAGAATCATGGAAAAACCTCCGAAAAACAAAAAAAGCAATGAAATTGCCAGGTTGGTCGTAACGGCGACAAGTGCCACGGAGGCCCCCAATATAACCACATTGGCGGTGATGATCTTCCCGAGACCAAATACCGTTTTGCGGCCTGCCATAACTATAGCGCCGGTGAGGGCACCTGCACCAAGTCCCGACATGAGAAAACCCAGCGTTTCGCTGCCACCCTGCATGATTTCCTTGGCATAAGCAGGCAGCAATACCATAAACGGAAAACAGAAAAGACTCAAGATGGCCAGTATAACAATAAGTGTACGGATGGGCACCGACCGGAAAGTGTAAAGAAACCCCTCGTTGAAGCTTTTGGAGAAATCTCTTTCGGTAGTTTTTTCCATCCGGGCAGGTAGTTTAACCATCACCAGGGCAATAATTACGGCTATAAAACTGGCTGTATTCAGCAAAAAGCATATGCCTTCGCCTACAGCAGCAATGGTGAGCCCTGCAATGGCCGGCCCAACCAGTCGGGCTGCATTAAAAAGTGCTGAATTCAGCGCAATGGCATTTCCCAGGTGTGAAGGATCGTTCACCAGGTCAATGACAAGCGACTGCCTTGCGGGTGCATCAAACGCACTGATGATGCCAAAAACGATACTGAGGGCAATAATGTGCCATACTTCAACCAGATTAAAGAGTACCAGCAACGACATGGTAAGTGCCTGAAGCATAAAAAACACCTGAGCTATGGTCATTATTTTTAAGCGGTTATAGCGGTCGGTTAGCACCCCGGTGAAGGGTGCCAGGATGAAGTTGGGTATCTGGCTGGTGAAACCAATGAGTCCCAGCAGAAAAACCGAACCGGTAAGCCTGTAAACGAGCCAGCTCAGCGCAATATTCTGCATCCAGGTTCCGATAAGCGAAATACCCTGGCCGATGAAGTATAGCCGGTAATTTCGCGATTGCAGGGAAACGAAGATGGTACTTAGCGTAAAATTTCTATTGAGCAGGGCGCTTTGTAACCTCATATTCTGCTAATGTATATCAAAGAGCCAAAAATAGGAAACACTTTTCTTTTTAAAAATGAAATGGTTTTATTTACTTTAAGCTTTGAAATAATTATATCTATTAAATAACGAGGATATGAAAAACCAATTTGAATTAACCAATGCTCAGTTAATTGATATTGCAAACAGTCTTACTAAGAAAGTGGTGGTTGGTTTGCAGGAGGACGGTACG
>JAFGVG010000243.1 GCA_016938095.1 Bacteroidales bacterium | reverse complement strand
GGACGGTTCCGTTAGGAACCAAATATCGGTAGAAATAGAAAATAACCCGTTTAGTTTTTATAGTCCCGTAAGGACTTAATAAGACCAAACATTCAAAAGGTATTATAAATTTTATCCGGACAGTAGTGATTTTTTTCCAAACCCTTGAAAAAAGTATAATGCGTAGCATCCCAATTTGGATTTATAATAAAAACAGAGGGGTAACAAAAAGGAATAAAGGATTGTGCTAATGGAGGCTTGTAGATGTCTTATAACATCTACGAACGCGTTGCAGGTTGCAATGGACTTTGTTGGGTTATTACCAAATATTATAATCTACATCTACTGTAATTAATGGAATTCATTATCCTCCCATTTCACTTGATTTTTATGGATGTATGATTGAATTGGTTGGAAAGATTCAGTCCCGCGCCTGAAGGTGGAACATACACTGAATGATTACAACAGGTTCAACGTTCCAAATGATGCCTGTATTTTTAACCGGGGCGATTTAACGGGTGGGGTATATTTAAACGTCCACGGGGCGTCTATGTGTGCCGGGTTATAGGTCGATTGCAGCAGGCTTTTATTCGGGACGAAACACGTTTCGGTAATTGCAAAAGGACAATTTACGCCGCTAAGATGGATGTCGAGCATATGACAGGCTCGGTTGTCAATAAGAATGTCGGTGGCGTAACTGTTTATGGTAAGATCGGTTGCCTTATTTCCGTATTTCTGATGGATACTGCCATATCGGGTTTGCAGTGCAAGTTTTCCGGTAATTTCAGTGAGCATTATGTTGGTATGCCAGGAATTCACTTCTCCCTCGAGGTTGGCATTCATGCAACTCAAATCGCCAACTTCAATGGTCAGATTAATGGCGCCCTGGTACGACTGGAACAATACGTCGCAATATTGCAGGTTACCGGTGATGAGGTTAGCATTTGTGGCGGTTACAATGACACTACCGAATTTGTTGTTGATGCGGATGTCAGCGTTAACGGGTACTTTTATCACGTATTGGGCTGATATAACACTTGAAATTTCCTTATGTGTTGCAGGCGGGTTCATTTTGTTATTCAAAAACACATTGCTCCTGTCTTTTACCAGGTTGTAACTCATATAGTCAAGTTCTTGCCTGGCTATATCTGCTTCTTCATGTTTGGCTGAAATGCTGAACGCAACATAAACTTCATCACGATCCCAGCTTTGAATCCGGATTTTGCCCTTTTCCGCGTTGATGATCACCTGTCCGTTTTTACTGTTAAAAGGAAATGTCTTTTCAGCTTTACGGGTAACCATCTTAACCGTTTCCTGCGGCATGGCATTGGTACAAATGGCAAACCACATAAGGACAAGCAGTATATTTTGGATAGGTTTTTTCATTTCAATTTGTTTTAAGCTATTTCACAAGCTTTTCTTTTTTATTCCGGTACCGAATACCAATCCGGCCCGAATGCCGAATATGGGCACAAATCCCTGTTTGGATTGCTGTTCTATAAAATGGTCACCTTTTTTTGGCACTTCGTATTTTTCATAGGCGATTCCGGCAAAAACATCAAAATATCCTATATCTCCAAAGCGACGTTGTAATCCGTACCGGATACTTATTCCCAGCCGGTCTAAAGATTTGTCATCCCGGTGGAGATGGGATAAATAGTTGGAGTTGTAATTATACTCGTTATTATTTGCATATAAACTTAATGACAAATAGTTACCTGCAAAGCCCAGGGTATTTCTTCCGCATGATTCGCGCCGTTTGAAATTGAGATAGTATTTAACCTGTTGTTCAAATTCTATCGTTTGCCGAAGAACCATCCCGAAACCGGATTCACCATCGTTAAATTGAATTGGCCTGGATTCATAAGCGATTTTCACATAGCTGTCAGCCGTAATATTTTTGGCTAACCTGAACTCAAAACCCAAATTGGGCATAAAAAGCCTGAGGTCAATCAGGTTCATTTTCCACAATACACGGCTTCTTTTTAAGGAATCTTGAAGAGAATATTCACCCGGGTTACCTTCTATGTTCTGGTGGTTTTTAAACAATGATTCCAGGGCAATTCCGGCCTTAAATCCAATGACCGGCTGAAAATTCCAGCGCCCCGATTTCCCCGATTCCAGTTGGTCAGAAAAAAAGGCAGAACCGTCTGTTTCAACCATGTTATAATACTGATAATTCAGACCAACATAAGGTTCAATAAAGAAATTTCCAATGCGCCGTTGCATTCCGTAATTCAAGCCTATCCCATAAGATGATTCGGCGTCCTTAAGCATATCGCCGTTGTAACCTGGCTTGGGATCCCGCTCTTCTCCTCCAAATACACCAATGGAAAAGTAGTTGGCGCTAAACCCGTTGGTTTTTCTGCCCAGCCGTTCACGCCGGTTAAGGTTATAATAGAATTTAAACTGGTGGAGAAAGGACCATTCAACATCCTTTCCGTAATAGCCCCCATATTCCGGTAGTCCAACTTTCAGATAACTTTCAGCGCTCCATAGTTTGCCCAGTTTATGCTCATAACCCAGGCTGAAAATAGGTATGTCCAGATCAACCAGGTTAAGCTTCCACAAGTGGTTGATAGCGGGTTCGTTTAGCCGGATGTATTGTTTGTAATGCTGGTCAAATTTATCATGTATGGAATTGACTTCGGCCGGAACAACCTGCAGGGTGTCTGGCTGTGCATTTAATAGAAATAGTTGCCGGCAAAGGAGAAAATACAATAACACAAGCGTTTTTGGTTTCAGGTATGTCATGATTCAAGTATTAGTTTCAGCATTTTTTTTTCGATTTCAATTTTCAGGTTATCCAACCGGTAAAAGTACCTGGTGAGTTGTGGGTCGTTATGTTGGATTTCAGGTTCCAGCATTTCGAGTTCCTTTTTGACATCATGCCATTGCTGATCCAGCTCTTTAAACAATTTTGTATTGCAAGCACGGGGATTGCTCCGGCAAAGACCGGGATCATATACCAGTGGCGATTGAGCTACTTTATCAGTTTCAGTATAGTTCAGGTCGGTTTCAGTGATTTGCCGGGTTATATTTCCGGAATAATGCCGGATGATAATCCATCCGGTGCCAAGCATCACAATTAAACCGGCAATGGCTGCTGCCAGACGAACATATTGCAATGCATGCCAGGATCTGATGGCAGGTTTGTTGTTTAATTCCTTCTCAATGTTTTCCCAGATTCCCTCCGGTGCTTTGTAAGTGGGCAGACGGTTGGACATTGACTGAGCGTTTGCTGTGTTTTCCATGATCCGTTCCCACAGGCTTTCATTGGGCAGCTTGTGTACTGGCATTTCACGGATGGCTTTTTTGAGGATATGTCGGTTTTTTTCTCTCATGAGTTCATAAAATCTTTAAGTGTTTGCTGAAGGATGGCTTTTGCCCTGGAAAGCTGCGATTTGGATGTTCCGGGTGAGATGCCGAGCATTTCGGCGACTTCAGCATGGCTGTATCCTTCAACTTCTATCAACAGGAAAACGGTTCGATAGCCGTTGCTGAGACAAGCGATGGCTTTATCCAGCATTTCGCCGGTGAGGTTAGTGTCCCATTCAATGGCAACCTGATTTACTTCGGGTTCATGTGTATCAAAGAGGGGCTCATTTCGCAGAATTTTCAGCGCACTTCTAACCATTATCGTTTTAATCCAGCTTCCCAGGGTGGCTTCAAACCTGAAATTCCCGATACCGGAGAAAACCTGGATAAAGCCTTCCTGCAATGCATCGGCAGCGAGTGGTTCATTCCTAAGTATTCTGTAAACGACGGTATACATGGCATCTTTATATAAATCAAAAAGCTTTTTCTGAGCATGCCTGTTGTTATTCAGGCAACCCTGCACAAGATTTTCTATTGAACCCTGACGTTGTGAAAAGATCATTCCGTAAAAAATTCACACTATAGTGTAAAGAAATAGGAAAAAGGTTGCATGTGGGTTTAAAAAAGGTAATTTTTTTACAGCCCTTGCTGGTGGTCATTTACACCGAGCGTCTGAGTATAGTGGTCTTTTCCGCTAAAATGAAATATGTGGCGTAGCTTTTATATGGAAATTACCATAGAATGTTTTTCCAGTCTCAAAAACAAATGATAACGGGTTAATAGGGGTGGTTGGTTATGACTTAATCAATAAACAATGATCTTTTTTATCTGAAACGGTTTAAGACGTTGATTGGATTGGTCAAAAGTTTCTTTTTTGTCACTTTCTTTTGTTAACACACATCCGGGCTTTGCCCCGAAGCCCCATTTCATTCTTTGCCT
>JAFGVG010000242.1 GCA_016938095.1 Bacteroidales bacterium | reverse complement strand
TCATCGTCGGTATCAACCGGGCAACCGGTTGAATCGGTAACAACGCCCAGCGGCGTTCCCGGGCAGTCGTCCCAGCCATCCATCCAGCCGTCGTTGTCTTCGTCGCCAAACAACATGGGGTCAAACTCCATGTCGCGGAACAACCGTTCTATTTTCAGTGTTTTGGCCGACGAGAACAGGTCGAGGTGGAAGGAAACGTAGGTAAAGTTATACATGTCGTTTCCCTTTTTGCCAACACGGGTACCTGTGTTGTTCTTAGGTGTCACATGGTCAATCAGGTCGGTCATTGTATAGGTAAACGAATTACCCAGGCGGATCATCAAACGGTCAGACAGCTGCATATCAATTCCAAAATCAAAAGGGACTGCAAAGGCATACTGGGCATATTGTCCCAGGCCCCAATCGTTCTGGCGCAACGATGTTTCGTAGTCGAAATCGCGGTCCATCAGCCGGGCTGTTGCAGGGTCAGCTGTTGCCTGAGGTACATTCCGTATGGTGCCGTCGGTCCAGTAATTGTATTTGGTTTGAATACTCATACCTGCGTCGGGGTCGTAATAGGGCCCGATGCTGTCGGTGCGGGAATTGAAAAACACGGTGCCGATTCCAACGGAAACAAATGGATGAAAGCGCCGGTCTCTTTTTTTGTAGAAATGGTCGAAATCGTAATTGACGCCAACGCCAAAATGGTAAATATCAGTTTGGAAATTGAAATTCTTCAGCGGATCGGTAAAAGAACGTTCATTGCCGGTGAGCTTTCCACCCATAAAGGAGAACTCGGCTTTAAAAAACCGCTGGTTATCAATATAGGTCGAAAGGTTTACCTTATAACCCAGGGTGCCGAGGGTAGGTGAGTAGTAGTTGTTTTTTATGTCGCCGAAGTAGTTGAGCACGCCAACCCCAAAACCCAGCACAGGTTTATACACCGGGTTGATGTTTTCCACCTCTTCGTGCAGCAGGCGTTCGAGCTCATCTTCCTGGGCCTTGGCCAGGTATGCGACTGTCAGGAGTGCAATGGTCAGGAGGGTATACCTGGTCATTGACCGGCGTATGTATTGCGATACTTTCATTGATACCATTTTTGTTCTGTAACCATCAGGGCTTCCTGAACGGTTATCCGCATTCCGTTGTTGTATGCTGTGATAAAGGCATCTTTCACCGGTGTGGTATTCCATATATGAACCCTGTAATCGCGGGCTTCTTTGTACACACCAAACGATCCGATACTATATTTCATCCAGCCTTCGTGGGCTTCCTGTCTGACTTCTTTTTCGAGGTTCATCTTTCTGAAATACCGCGTTATGTTGATGGGTTTATGACCGGCAGCCAGTTGAATACGGTAGTATATGCCATCCTCGGGTTCCAGCAAAGCTGAGGCATTTGCCTGTGCCGACGTTGAAGCCGGTTGCTTAACCGGTCGGCTTACTGCAGGTTGTTCGGTTTTCTCAGTCGGCAGAGAGGCCGTTTCGTCGACAACGTTTTCAACGGGTTTTTCCACAGGTGTTTCATCAACAGGCACCTGGGCCACCACGCGTTCAGGTTCGGGTTCGGAAAGCGCCTGGGCAACCAGCGCGTCAACATCAACGCCACCCAGGTCGGACAGGTTAATGTCTCTTTCCATTATGTCCACGCTAACCGTTTTTTCTTCTACCAGGTACGAGAAGGCACCATCAATAACGGGTGCCGGCAGGCTGGCTTGGTTTTTGGGAATCAGCCGGTACGACACGGTAAAATGAGGTTCAGCCGGCAGGTTCATCCACAAAAATTTAACTTTCTGCTCCTTAAAAGTGAAAATGGCATCTTTGGGATCGAGGGCCACAGCGGTATAGCCTTCGGGTACTTCCTCTTCAATTTTGGCAAACCGGCGGGTAAGGTTCTTACTCACGAGCACATTCACCACGTAATCGCCCTGTTCACCGGCATAAGGTTTCTGCCTGATGCAGGCAACAGAAATATCTTCTGTGGGAAGCAGACCGGGGATGGTCATCTTTTCAAAATCGTTGATATCAACAATCAGCGACGGATCGATGGTTGAGGAGGGACTTATGTTGATGGCCACAGGTGAAATGTCAACCGATTTACGTTCGTTGTTTTCGATATAGGAAAATTTTCCCGAAAGTGAAAAGGTGCCTTTTAACCTTTCATCTACCTTAACACGGTAAGTAACCGTGACTTCATCGTTTTCGGGAATACGAAGCCATATCAGCCTGACCCTTTTTTCGCTGAAGGTAAAGTCGGCATTCGACGAAGTAACTGCACTGGCGGTAAGGCCTGCCGGTATGCTCTGCTGAAAACGCGAGAAACCTTCGAGGTCGCCTTTATTGAGTGTGACTTTGACCTCGAATTCCGAACCTGCCTGTACTTCGGCAGGGACATCGAGCCTCACCGAAACACCACCCGGAAAAATTTGCCAGACCAGTATTACCAACAGATTCAGTATTGTAATCACTAGTTTAACCATCGATTTGGTTTTTATAGGGTAATAAAAATAGGTATTCTGTTGAATAATGTCAATTAAGTTATTAACAATCCGGCCGTTTCCTACCCTTTAAAAACGGATACCGGGCACGACAGCCGTTATCAGAAGTTCGGGCTCAGTATGTACTTCGAATAAAACATGTTGATGTGTTTCACGGCATCTTCGGCCGTATCCACTACAACAAACAGGTCCATATCGTCGGTACTGATGTTTTTTTGTTCATTGAGCATTACTTCTTTCACCCATTTTACCAAACCTTCCCAGTAATCGATTCCCACCAGCACAATGGGGAACCTGCCTATCTTTTCGGTCTGGATAAGGGTAAGCGCTTCAAACAGTTCGTCAAAGGTGCCGAAACCACCGGGAAGCACAATAAAGCCCTGAGCATATTTAATGAACATCACCTTACGGACAAAAAAATGATCGAAGGTGATCAGTTTGTCGGAATCGATAAAGAGGTTAGGCTCCTGTTCAAAAGGCAGGTCGATGTTGATACCCACTGATCGTCCTTTGCCTCTTTTGGCGCCCAGGTTTGCTGCTTCCATAATGCCGGGGCCACCGCCGGTTATCACGCCGTACCCGTATTGCGTGAGCTGGTAGGCAATTTCTTCGGCCAGCTTGTAAAATTTAGTACCGGGCTCGGTACGGGCCGAACCAAATATGGAAACGCAGGGGCCGATACGGGCAAGTTTCTCATAACCTTCAACAAATTCCGACATGATTTTGAAAATACCCCAGCTGTCAGAGCTTTGTATTTCCTGCCAGTCCTTCTTTTTGAAAGCATCGATAATCTTTTCTTCTCCGTGGGTCATAAAAACAATTCGTTGATAATCTTTAATCTATACGTGAACAAATGTTGTAGGTTCTGCTGGAAGTGCAAAATTATGAATTTTGACCTAATTTTTTATGGAACTTCAGTTTGTTTAATGGGTTTCACATTAAAATGTAGCACAGGACCCTGGCCCGAATGGTTTTCCGAATCGTAAAACGAAGCATCTACAGCGCCCAGGGGGAGAATTAGCAATCCTTTGGTTGTTCCGTTGATCAATCGCTGCAGAACAGGTTGCGAAATGGTAAAGAGGACAGGGCTTCCAGGTGTTCCTGAAAATTCAGCATCATATATCATCTGGCCGTTTATCACATCCGACATGCTTTTGCCTTGCAATAGACTATTTAGGGTTACCTGGTGCTGATCCCAGGAAGCATCACCACCAGTAATCTCAAATAACCTGATTTTTCCGAATTCCATCCCGAAATCCTGTCCAAAAACAGCAGTATAATTGCCACCTCGCGAAACAGTATGGGTTGTTAATTCAAGCAATGCAGGTCCCAATGCTTCGGTATTTTTAAAACGACTGAAATCCCATTTCAGCAAAGCCCACTGACCGGCATTTACGGTAAGTATCCGTATTTCACCGTCAGACCCGGTCATGTGCCAGTTACCAAAGTTCACATCCGGAAACCCGAGATTAACCAGTCCGTCATGTGCTGCTTCCAGGTGATTATCAAATGCATGGGCAGGCGGAACCGGTGGATGGTAGGGAACCAGGACACCTTTGTCGGGACCGGCTTCCCTTACATTGACAATGTCGGCTTTGTAATAGTCGATATCAACCCTGTATTTTCCGGGTCCGAAATCAGTGGCTGCCATTTGCACAAAAACAGAATCACCGGGTACAGCGTCAAATTTCCGGGTAGTCATGCTGATGACATGCCAACCGGTGGTATCTGCAATATCATATTCCATCAGGTCAATATGGAAATCCGTGGTTCTTTGTGTGTTCACCATAAAGTTAATTCTCCGTGGTGCATTATGGACCCGCACCCTGGCTTCGACCCTTAACTGGTAGTCGGGATTTTCCAGCTTTTTGAGATCGAGAAATGCAGTTACATTTCGCTTGATCAGTGTCCAATAAACATTGTACTTGTCTTTTGAAGCGTCAATATGCAGGGTGGCAAAACCATTGTGTTGTTTAAACTTCATTTCAGCGGCCCCGTCACCCGTAAGCACAAACCATCCTTCGATCTGCTGACCATCAAACGAATCCAGGAACTGTGCCTGGCAAAGGACTGCACTAAATAACAGGGCAAGTGTCAGGGCAATTTTTCCGATTGTATGCTTGTTTGTTTTCATATGACTGGGATAATATGCATTGTATTATAAATATACCGAATAAAAATTTTCCGTTTTACTATTTTTTCGAACCTTTTGTGTAGGATTTTAGGGGTAAGACGTATTGTCTTATGTTCTTTATGGTTTGATAGGGTTTAAAGAATGAAGAAATGAAGAAATGAAGAAATGAAGAAATGAAGAAAGCCAACAGCAAGCAAAACACTAACCCCGAAGGGGTGATATTATTGAATTAAAATTATCCTACAATAATGTCACCCCTTCGGGGTTTTGGAATATGATGGGATCATAGTGTTGTTATAATAATGTCACCCCTTCGGGGCTTGGGGATGTGATGGGGATATGGTGCTGCTATAATAATGTCAATAGCTTGCTAACCAACCCCGAAGGTGTGTTATTATTGAGATAAAGTTTTTCTTGTCCCTTGTCCCTTGTCCCTCGTCTCTCGTCCCTTGTCACTAATAAAAATTTTTTGTGAAATGGTTCACAGTATTGTTTTTTTTAGTAACTTTTGTGAAAGATATTCAGGGGCAAGACGTATGTGTTATTAACTTCAGGGATAGCCATACATTGTGGGGTTGGGATGAAATAACAGTTATTTTGGGTTCTTATTTATGAAGTTGTTTTTGTTTAAGGTTATTTTTTATGATTAGCGAGGATTTATTCAGTATTAATATTATAAACCGTTAAAAAAATCAGGCTATGAACGATGCATGCCCGAAATCGAGTAAATGTCCTCTTTTTATGGACAATTTATTAAAGCGGCCGGAATCTGCCGAAGTATACAAAAACCTGTATTGCCGCAATCCCGAAAAATATAAAGAATGCAAAAGATATCAGGTT
>JAFGVG010000241.1 GCA_016938095.1 Bacteroidales bacterium | reverse complement strand
GGCCGTTTATGAACAAAGAAATGGTAAATTCAGGCTTATCAAACAATCTTTCGGAGCCCTGGATCCCTTTTATGATGATGACGGCGACCTGTTGTTCGATGGCTATGGGGAAACCGATTACAGCATCAGCATTGAGGATGGCAACATAGTGGTTTATTATGAATACATGCGGGGCGAAGCCACCAATGAATACGCATACGATAATGGGAACTGGGTGCTGGTGTACTATTCATCAAATCATCGCACCTGCTGCCAGGCTGAAATGAGTTCCTATGATTACCGGACCAAAACATACTCCTATTCCCTTTTCAACATGTCGGATGAGGACGAGAACAGCGATATGCCCGGCGATACCACAGTAACAGAAATTCAGGACCGACCGGTTATCCTCATGGATGATATAAACGGCAGTTCTCCTGAATGCTACGATTCTTCAAGTGATGAAGAGGAATGAAATCAGGGTTGAGCACTAAGGCAGGTTTGATCTTACACTATGCTTTCGATACACGCGGTGAGATCAACTTTCCGTGAGGCAGAGCGACCGGAGCAGGTTGCTGGCAGTTTTTACCGAAGTGATCGGCTCACAGGTTAACGTAAGCTTGTTGTTCCCTTCCTTCATCCGGAACCGTGCGGGTTGCTTTTGCACAAATCCAAGTATGTTGCTGAACGTTTTTGATTTGTAATAGGCCGATTCCTGGTTCGAAACAAAGTAACCAATCAGCTTGCCGCTTTTCATTACCAGTTTTTCAAATCCCAGCCGGTTGGCCAGCCACCTGAGCCGTACCACTTCAAGCAATTCTTTGCTGACATCGGGCAGGGGACCAAACCGGTCAACCAGGCTGCTTTCGAATTTCAACAGGTCTTCCTCTGTCTGAATCTGGTCGAGTTCCCGGTACAGGCTCATTCTTTCCGTTACGTTCGCTATGTAGTTGTCGGGGAACAACAATTCCAGGTCGGTGTCAATCTGGCAATCCTCCACGTATTTCTTTTCTTCCTCGGGCTGTTCCTTTTCCTTTGATGCAAAAACTTCCTTGTATTCGGTTTCCTTCAGTTCATTGATGGCTTCATTCAGGATTTTCGTATAGGTTTCAAACCCGATGTCGGCTATAAAGCCGCTTTGCTCTCCACCCAGCATATTTCCTGCGCCACGTATGTCCAAATCGTGCAGGGCTATGTTGAAGCCGCTTCCCAGTTCCGACAATTCCTCAACGGCTTTCAGCCTGCGTCGTGCATCGGGCGTCATCAGCGTCAGCGGTGGCGACAACAGGTAACAGAATGCTTTCTTGTTGGAGCGGCCAACACGTCCCCTGAGCTGATGCAGGTCGCTGAGACCAAAGTGATGCGCGTTGTTGATGAATATGGTGTTGGCATTGGGTATGTCCAGCCCCGATTCAATAATTGCCGTGGCAACAAGCACGTCATAGTCGCCACTCACAAAATCGGTCATTGTTTTCTCGAGTTCCGGCCCTTCCATCTGTCCATGCGCTACACAGGTTTTAACACGCGGGCAAAGCTTGCGGATCAGCGTTTCCACTTCGTGTATATTTTGCACCCTGTTGTTGATGAAAAATACCTGGCCGCCTCTGGATACTTCGTATTCAATTCCTTCGCGGATAATATCATCATTAAAGGTATGCAGTTCGGTAATTACCGGATGCCTGTTCGGCGGGGGCGTATTAATCACCGACAAATCACGCGCTCCCATCAGCGAGAACTGCAGCGTGCGCGGAATGGGCGTGGCGGTTAGCGTAAGCGTATCGACATTTAATTTCAGGTTCTTTAGCTTTTCCTTGGCTGCCACACCGAATTTTTGTTCTTCATCAATAATCAGCAGGCCGAGGTCCTTAAACTGAATATCAGCCCCCAGCAGCCGGTGTGTGCCAATGATGATGTCGATCTTTCCTTCCTTAAGTCTTTTAATGATGTCTGTTTGCTGGGTGCCTTTTTTAAACCGGTTGATGTATTCCAGGTTACACGGAAAGTCTTTAAGCCGGTCGCGGAATGTATGGTAATGCTGAAGTGCCAAAATGGTGGTGGGAACCAGCACAGCCACCTGTTTACTGTCGGCAACCGCTTTAAAAGCAGCCCTTACGGCTACTTCAGTTTTGCCAAAACCCACATCGCCGCAGACCAAACGGTCCATGGGGTTTTCCGATTCCATATCCTCCTTAATGGCTTTGGTTGTTTTTACCTGGTCGGGGGTATCTTCATAAATAAAAGAAGCTTCCAACTCGTTCTGCATGTAGGTGTCGGGTGCAAAGGCAAAGCCCTGCTGCATTTTCCGGCGGGCATACAGGCTGATCAATTCGCGCGCGATATCCTTGATCTTTCTGCTGGTATTCTGCTTCAGCTTTTGCCATGCCCCTGTTCCCAGTTTGTACATTCTTGGTGGGTCATTGTCTTTCCCCTTGTATTTGGATATGCGGTGCAGCGAGTGGATGCTCACATACAACACGTCGTTGTCCTGGTATACCAGCCTGATGGATTCCTGAACCTTGCCGTTGATTTCAATTTTCTCCAACCCGCCGAACTTGCCTATGCCGTGGTCAATGTGAACTACATAGTCGCCGGGCTGGAGTCCTTTCAATTCTTTAAGCGACAGGGTGCCCCGGTTTGAGAAATAATTCTGCAACGTGTATTTGTGGTACCGCTCAAAGATCTGGTGGTCGGTATAACAGCAGAGTTTCAAATCACGGTCGATAAAGCCCTCGTGCAGGGTCTTGAGCAGGGGGTTGAAGCGGATAGACTTGTTGATGTCGTGAAAGATTTCCGTTAACCGCTCAATCTGCTTTTCGCTGTCGCTTAGTATGTAATTTTTGTATTCGTTTTCAGTGAGGATCAACAGGTCATCTGCCAGCAGGTTAAAGTTTTTATTAAAAGCCGGTTGTGGCAACGTGTTAAATGAAAGCTGAACGCTACCCGGGTAAAAATTCCGGGCTGCAAATTCAACCACTTTGAATTCCGGAAGTTTGCTGATGAGGTAATGTCCGGTGGTAAGCTGGCTTTCGGATAGCGGGAGTACCTCCTCACTTTTATCAGCCCGCTGTGAAATCTCATCATAAATGGTATTCAGTTTATCGGCAGTGAAACGGATGTCACTGATCCACACAACAGACTTCGAATCCAGGTAATCCGTAATGGGTTCGCTGATATCCTCGTGCTTGAGTTCCTGCACATTGGGCAGGATGTTTATTTTTTCATGTATTTCTTTGGAGAGCTGGGTATCCACATCGAAGGTGCGGATGGACTCCACTTCGTCACCAAAAAAGTCAATGCGGTAAGGATCGGAGCTGGCAAAGGAAAAAACATCCACCAGGCTGCCCCTGATGGCATATTGACCGGGCTCATACACAAAATCCACATCGGTAAAATGGTATTCTTCCAATACTTCCCGGATAAAGGCGATGGAAAGCTTTTCACCTTTGTTGAGTTGCAGTGTATTCTTTTTTAGTTTTACCTGGGTGATCACTTTTTCGGCCAGGCCTTCGGCATAAGTAACCACAATGAGGTAATTACCTTGGGCATATTTTTCATCACTTCCCAGCCTGTTCACCACATTGGTGCGGAGGATCACGCTGCCGTTGTCGATTTGGTTATAGTGAACCGAACGTTTAAAAGACGAAGGGAAAAACAACACGTTGTCGCTTCCCAGCAGATTAACCAGGTCGTTGTAGATGTATGCAGCGTCTTCCTTTTCGGGCATTACCACCAGGTGGATACCGGACAATCCCGAAACAATGGAAGCCATCAGCAGGCTTTTGGATGAGCCGGCAAGCCCTGCACAATGTATTTTTTTCAGGC
>JAFGVG010000240.1 GCA_016938095.1 Bacteroidales bacterium | reverse complement strand
GGCAGGTATGCCGGCGATACCGGTGCCTGCGCTATCAACTGTAAAGGCGTGGCATAAGCATTGTCATTTGCCACCCTGTCAAGCCTGGTTTGCACGTAATTAATCCTGGCTGAGAGGTCAAAATACTTGTTGATATGCTGATCGAGGTTCAAACGTGCACTCAGGCGCTCAAAATCATTCCCGGTAAGAATACCCTGCTGATCGGTATAGGAAATACCTGCATAATAACTGTTACGTTCATTGCCACCAGTGATGTTTAAAAAAGTCTCGTGTGAATAGGCACGCTCCCTGAAAATGTAATCCTGCCAGTCGGTATCAACGGTATCCGCTTCATAAAAAAAGTAGTCTCTCATAAATTGTTCTCCTTCACCCGGACCATAGGAAGGGTCGCCCCAGAACCCGATGTTTTCAGCAGACTCACTAAATAGTTCCATGTATTCCTGTGCATTGAGCATTTCAATCCGGTTGGTTTCCCGGTTCACCGACAATGCATAACCAACGTTAATATTTGCACCGGCATTTCGCTTCCCCGATTTGGTAGAAATAAGCACCACGCCATTGGAGGCTCTGGAACCATAAATGGCAGCAGCTGATGCATCTTTCAGCACTTCAATGGATTCGATATCGTTGGGATCAATTGTAACCAGCGGGTTAAGTGGTTGATTGGTTGGATCGCCATAGTCTTCCGTGGTAATGATCATACCGTCCACAACATATAAAGGCTGGCTGCTGGCACTGATTGAAGAGGTTCCCCGTACCCTGATATTAAAGGCTTCTCCGAGTTTACCACTTGTACTCGTCATCAAAACACCAGGTGTTTTACCCTGCAGAGCTGATTCGAATGTAGATGTGGGAACCTTTTGTAAATCAGTACCGGCAATCTTGTCGATTGACCCGGTTAACTCCGTTTTGAGTGATTTTCCGTATCCTGTAACCACAACCTCTGCCAGAGAGGTAACGTCGGGCTTTAACGATACGTTTATTGCCGTCCTTCCCTCCACTGGGATTTCTGCCTTTGTATAGCCCACATAACTGAATACCAGAACGGCCCCTTGCTGTACCTTTAAGGTATACCTGCCGTCGATATCCGTCACTGTTCCCGAGTTGGTGCCCTGTATCACAACATTAACACCCGGAAGGGAACTCCCGTCATCCGAACTTGTCACCAAGCCGGTTACTGTTATTTCCTGCGCTAAAGCAATCGCGAGCTTTGCGAATAAAAATAGCAAAGCCATTAGTAGTTTTATTTTCATATAGTTACTGGTTAAGTTAAACAGCACTCGAAACCGGTTCAAAACACAATTGAAAAAGTATGCTGAGCGTTTGGTTTATTTGCCGAGTTGCACCTAACTAACCTATTATAAACCTAAAATTTTATCTTACCCAGCATACTTTGTTCTTTGGTTTTTCATAAAGTAAAACATATTAAAGGGGTTACACAATAATCAGTTGCCGGTTATACAGTAACAGTTTTCCAATGGAGCATACCGGTTTTCAAACAACAATACGGCGGTTACCTAAAATGCAAAGTGCGGCATGGTTATTGTTTTCAAAACGACAGGTGATTAGCTTTTTTTATGAATACGTTCTGAAAATTTTAGCAAATTTTTAAAACATTAATATCGTATAAACCGTATTTTAGCATGTATAAGTTAACCTCTATAATTGAAGATCATGAAAAGAAGTAAGATTTTTGTTTCGTTATTCATATTCGCCATGATGTTGGGCCTGGTGCAGGTTGCTTCAGCCCAGGATGCCACCAAACCGGTGTCGGGAATTAGCTGGAAGAGCACAACCATTGATGTTGGAAAAATTGTGCAAGGTAAACCGGTGACAGTGGAATTTGAGTTTACCAATCCCAGCATGGTTCCGCTGATCATACAGTCGGTTCGCCCAACCTGCGGCTGCACGGTGGCTGACTATCCCAAAGAGCCTATACAGCCCGGAAAATCAGCTAAAGTATCCACAACCTACAATGCTGCCACCACAGGTATGTTTTCCAAAAGTATCATCATCACCACCAATGCAGCTGAGGGAAATACCGTGCTTATAATCAAAGGCGAAGTCACTCCCCGAAAATAGTGGAGCTATGAAATGAATTATCAAACCTGACGGGATATTTTCCGTCAGGTTTTTTTATTTTTATCGCGCATATCCGCAATCTTGTACTGTATGAAAAATGAACCCATTCAAAATGTTACCGTGTTCTGTGGCTCAGCCACCGGTACCAACCCTGCCTATGTCAACGATTGCCTGCAACTGGCAAAGATACTATGCGACCGTGGCATTACCCTGATTTATGGAGGTGGTAATATTGGTCTTATGGGCGTTTTGGCCGATGAGATGTTGAAAAGAAAGGGAAATGTAATAGGCGTAATTCCACAGAAATTGGTAGATATTGAAGTAGCCCATAATAATCTTACGAAACTGCATATTGTTAAGAATATGCACCAACGTAAAGCCCTGATGGCCGACCTGGCAGATGCCTTTCTTGTTTTGCCGGGTGGTATCGGCACTATGGATGAGTTCTTCGAGATTTTCACCTGGCAACAGCTTGGATATCACCATAAACCTATTGGGATCTCCAATGTTGAAGGTTATTATAATAACCTGCTGCTGATGTTGGATCATTTCGCCGAATCAGGGTTTGTAAGAAAAGGCCAACTTGAGAAACTGATCATCGGAAAAAACATTGTTGATTTGACCGGTAAAATATTGACTTAATCGGCAAATACACTAACTTTATTGTATGTTTAAGGAATCCAAGGCTTTAATTGCGTTCAGGGAAGATATCCTGAACAGGACTTTTCCCGACTGGCTTGAAGCACATATTAGCCTGATGAATCCTTTACACCGCTACAGGGGTTATATTCGTATTGAGCGCGAGACACTCAGTTTTTATGGTACGGAGAAAAAAACAGGTAACGAATTCTCCTTTAATATATACAGGAGTGAAATCCTGCAAATCTATCACGGATTTGATGAAGCATTCACTGTTTGGGAAACGCGCAACCTGGGTTTGGGTTGGAAACCGCTGCGGATAACCTTTACCCGTGAAAAAAAAGACTTCCATCTCTACCTCATTATCAATTACACGTATGGCCGAACGGATAATGAAATATGGATGGAAGTCCTGAAAAACTGGCTTAGGTAATACCCATAGCCGTCAAGCTATGACATTTTTAAAATGTAATAAAACTTAAAGTTATATCAATATTGGTTTGGATTCTTTTAAATTGTAGTCTGCCGGTCACATGTGCCCGGCATTTTTTTTAAAACACAAAGCACACAAAGCGAAATCGACACTAAGAACACCAAGAACCAAGCACACGAAGAAAAGTCCCGCCAATGGCGGGACTCTTAGTGTTCTTAAACTTAGCGGTCTTAGTGAAGATTTCTCTTCGTGCTTTTCGTGTTTAAAAAAATACTGCCAAGCAAAGCGCTGGCAGAGTATGGTAAAAATCATACTGACCATTGAATATCAGTACTGTAAAAATACTAGCTTGACGGCAATAGTTAACAAATTAGGGGTTGGCTTTTCTCACAATTGTTTTTAATTGAACCTTACCCTGCAAAGGGTCAGAACCAGGCTTAAAGCCCTCGGGTGTTTTTTGCATGGAAATTTTGTGCAACACATTATCAGCG
>JAFGVG010000026.1 GCA_016938095.1 Bacteroidales bacterium | reverse complement strand
GCCAGACGCGGTGCAAAAGTATCGTCTTCAATACCAAAAAAGCCTGGAAACAATACAAAAACAAGGTTAAAAATCAACAATATTACCCCACCCAAATAGCCAAGCGCATAACCCCGGGCGCTTATCTTATCCTGATCTTCGGGCACGGTTATTACGGGCAGAAAAGAATTATAAAAAACCAGGCTGCCGCCATATCCTATGGTGGCAAGGGTAAAGGCCAGCAAACCCAGTTCCACGGTGTTTTTATTGAAAAAGAAAAGCAGACCGCACGAAATGGCTCCTATCCAGGTAAAAACCTTCATAAAAGTTTTTCGGCGTCCGGTAAAATCGGCTATTGACGAAAAGAAGGGTGAAAAAAGCGCTATAACCAGGTACGAAACAGCAATAGACCAAGAATACAGCACAGTATTAACCGCTTCATAACCAAAAAAGTTAACAGTAAAATCGTTTCCGTTCCTGGTTATGGCATTATAGTAAATAGGGAAAATGGTTGATCCAATGGTGAGCTGGTATACCGAGTTGGACCAGTCGTACATTACCCATGCCCTGATGGTTTTTTTATCACCTTTGGCAATGGGCCGGAGTTCTGATATACTTTTCAAAACGATGCTGGGTGGTAAGATTCAATAATGGAACGAATATAGTAAATTGGTAAGTTGTAACCAAATATTACACTACCCTGCCGATTGTGATTTCCGGATCAGATTCAGTGCCGAACCTGCCCTGAACCATTCAATCTGGTTGTCGTTGTAGGTATGATTGGCCAATATTTGATCCTGTGTACCGTCGGCATGTTTAAGTATGATGTTCAATGGTACATTGGCTTTGAACGTATCCAAACCGGTAATATCAAAAATATCATCTTCCCTGATCTTGTCATAATCGGCCTTATTGGCAAAAGTCAGGGCCAGCATACCCTGTTTTTTTAGGTTTGCCTCGTGAATACGTGCAAATGAACGGACCAGCACGGCTTTCACGCCAAGATGCCTGGGTTCCATGGCAGCATGTTCACGCGACGATCCTTCGCCATAGTTCTCATCACCAACAACCAGCGTACCTATGCCTTCTGACTTATAATGCCTGGCGGTCACAGGCACTTCGCCATATACACCGGTGAGCTGGTTCTTAACAGCATTGGTTTTATCATTAAAATAATTGACAGCACCGATCAGCATATTGTTCGAAATATTATCGAGATGGCCGCGGTATTTAAGCCATGGTCCTGCCATAGAAATATGGTCGGTAGTGCATTTCCCTTTCACTTTGATCAGCAACCGGAGACCGGTCAGGTCTTTCCCGTTCCAGGGCTCAAAGGGCTCCAAAAGCTGCAGTCTGTCGCTCTTCGGATCCACCTTAACATCAATACGACTGCCATCTGTTGCAGGAGCCTGGTATCCGTTATCCTTTACCGCAAAACCTTTTAACGGCATTTCAATGCCTTTAGGTTCGGCAAGTTTCACCTCTTCACCTTTGTCATTGACAAGCGTATCGGTAATCGGGTTAAAAGTCAGGCTACCGGCAATGGAGTATGCCGTCACTATTTCGGGCGACGCCACAAACCCGTGTGTATTTGGGTTGCCGTCGTTACGCTTGGCAAAGTTTCGGTTAAAAGAGGTCATGATGGAGTTTTTCTCCTGCTTTTCGGCACCATGCCTTGCCCATTGGCCTATACAGGGTCCACAGGCGTTGGCCAG
The DNA here is from genome assembly GCA_016938095.1 of Bacteroidales bacterium. Classification (GTDB taxonomy): domain Bacteria; phylum Bacteroidota; class Bacteroidia; order Bacteroidales; family UBA10428; genus UBA5072. Next base: position 7,871 of record JAFGVG010000026.1, on the reverse strand, counting down.
CACCGTTCCCCCAATTTTCTCGAAGATATCCAACAGACCATCCCTTTCGGCCGTATAACGCACCTGTTCTGAACCCGGCGTAATGGTAAATTCCGATTTTGCTTTCAGGTTTTTGTCGAGTGCCTGTTTAGCAACCGATGCAGCACGGGTAAGATCCTCATACGACGAATTGGTGCACGATCCGATAAGGCCAACCTCGAGTTTTTCGGGCCAACCATTTTCCCTGACTGCTTTGGCGAATTGTGAAACCGGCGTTGCCAAATCGGGCGTGAATGGTCCGTTAATATGAGGCTCAAGCGTCGACAGATCAATTTCAATCAATTCATCGAAATATTCATGAGGTTTTTGATATACTTCTTCATCGGCTGTAAGGCAGTGCCTTATTTGGTTGGCCATATCGGCAATTTCGGCCCTGGCTGTTCCCCGAAGGTATTCTTCCATTTTACCATCGTACCCGAAAATTGAGGTAGTGGCCCCTATTTCGGCACCCATGTTGCAGATAGTGCCCTTGCCTGTGCAGGATATGGTTTCAGCGCCTTCTCCAAAGTATTCGAGAATACACCCGGTACCGCCTTTTACCGTTAGTATACCGGATACCTTTAAAATAACATCCTTGGCTGACGCCCAGCCACTCAACTTTCCTTTAAGTTTAACGCCAATAAGCTTCGGGAATCGCATTTCCCACGAAAGTCCGGCCATTACGTCGCAGGCGTCCGCACCACCCACGCCAATGGCTATCATACCCAGTCCACCGGCATTCACCGTATGCGAATCGGTGCCAATCATCATTCCGCCAGGGAAGGCATAATTCTCAAGCAATACCTGATGGATAATTCCGGCTCCGGGTTTCCAGAAACCGATACCATATTTGTTTGACACTGATGAAAGGAAGTCGTAGACCTCGCGATTGGTTACCCGGGCTGCGGAAAGGTCTGCGGCAGCACCATCCTTTGCCAATATCAGGTGATCGCAATGCACTGTCGAAGGAACCGCCACTTTTTTACGACCTGCCTGCATGAACTGCAATAGTGCCATCTGTGCTGTGGCATCCTGCATTGCCACCCTGTCGGGCAAAAAGCTTACATAATCTTTTCCCCTGGTGTATGCATTTTCCGGAAAACCTGCCTCGAGATGGTTGTATAGGATCTTCTCTGTAAGGGTAAGCGGGCGACCCAGCAATTTCCGAACAGCGTCAACACGTGCTGCAAAAGATCCATATACTTTTTGGATCAAATCAATGTCAAATGCCATAGTTTATTCAGTTTAAAACGCAAAATAATAAAATAAGCCCCATTCATAAACATTTTACAACTAAAAAAGATTAGTTCGCTCAATCATTTTAAGTTCCTTAAAAATCAATGAATCGCTCACAACCGTGTCTGCAGGGGCAAAAGCAGTTGCTGCAGGTCCGGTAAGCATAACCACCGGAAGCACTCCGGTTGTATCGGACGGGGAAATGAACTCACGCCTGGCCATGAGTTCTTTTAGCCGGTTAAAATATACAGCAAAGAATGGCCTTGGATTCCCATTGGTTTCAAAAGTATATTTAAACCATTTGGGATGAGGGACAATGCTCGCGAGATACACGCTTTCGTTTAAAGTCAGTTCAGCCGGACTTTTGTTGAAATAAAACCGGCCGGCCTGGTTAATGCCGTAAATGCCCGGTCCCCACTCGATAATGTTCAGGTACACCTCATACATCCGCTGTTTGGGAACCAGTCGCTCGTTTTCGATTAGCCATACAATTATTGCTTCCTCAATTTTCCGCGAAAAAGTTTTGTTGCGGGTCAGGAAAACATTTTTCACCAGTTGCATGGATATGGTGCTTCCACCGCGGGCAAAACGTCTTTCCCTGAGGTTGGTCACCATTGATTCCCTGAAAGCATTGGGATTAAAACCTTTGTGGTAAAAGAAACTGCCATCCTCAGATGTCATTACTGCAGCCCTTACAAAAGGGGAAATCTGTTCCAGTGGCACAAAATCGGGATTTTCAGGACCGACTTTAAATGACCTCACCGGAATGCCTCTTTCGTAAGCGGTATGCAAAAAGCTGCCGTTGAGCATCCTGTAATCGTCAGCTCCGTAGCCTACAATATTGAAATCATCGGATGTTAAACGCGTATGGAACGAAAGGCTATCAAGATTCTTGAGGTCAACCGAAAAATCGAGGAAAAACTGCAGGCTTCCCGTTGCGCGCATGCCAATTAAACTGGTAAACATGCCCTGTGGAAGCGACCTGAAAAAATCATCGGCATTCCATTTGGTATTCAGCAATCTGAATATCACCGCGGGAGAAGGGTTCAGCTGAAGACGCAAGTAAGGCCGGAATGCAATGCGGTTAACTTCGGCTATGGTAGCACTGTCAATTTCCAGGTAATCCGGTCCAATATTTGCCTTGAAAACGGTTTTGAACCGGTTAATACGGATATTTTGCGAGGAAAGCCGATCACCGCTTAATTCAAAACGGGTAAAACTAAACGTTCCCCGGGGTGATACCAGGTGTCTGTTCCGGCTGGCCAGGTCAATTTTAAGATGCAGTGAATCAAACCCGGCAGCTATTCCAAATTTATCCTTCAGAAAAGGAATGGGAAGCAGGGTGGTATCGGCATTTATCATTTCCAACTCCATAAGGGAATTCGCCCTGTTAAACTTTCCGGTAACCGGAATTTGTGCAAAAGCCGAATCTCCTTCGAAAATAAGCGCTGCGCTCATCACCCCATTTTTGACCTTCAGGTTATGAAAGCCTGCCAGGGTAGTGGTGCCATTATATGTCAGTGCCATTTCCATACGCTCCATAGACACGCGGGCAGGCAGAAAATTAAATAACCGGCGAATGTTACGGTTAGCAAAACCGGCAAGTTCGTTGTTTTTGATTTTCCCTGTCAGCAGGCTGTCGTTACCCGTAGCAATAATTTTCTCATCCGACACGGAATCGGCAACATGAAGGTTTAACCTGATCACCTGACCGCGGAGCATGCTTATGCGGATTTGCTTTAAGGCCAATGGCATAACACGCACGCGAACAGAAAGCGAATCAATGTAAAGTTCATCAGGATCCGACTGGTGTTGTATGTGAAGGCGTCCGAAAAAAACAGTCCTTATTCCCCTGAACCTTACATTATCCCATTTTGCCTCATACTGATGCGCCATTAACCTGCTATTTACCGAAGCCATTGCCTTATGCAACATAATGCCCCGGAGTAAAAAGAAAGCTGTAATCAGAAGAGTTGCCAATGCAATGCCTGCAATGTAAAAAAGTCTGCGCGTAAAGGAAAATTTCAAATTCATATGGACTTAAGTAAGCAGGCAAAAATAACCATAATTGGCGCATAATAGCATTTAACAAAAGGTATTAATATCCGCCACCTTTAATATTAACAATGGCATGGTGATTATTGGATCATACTGAAACTTTATCAACATACCACCGTAAACGAATCAGTAACAGAATCAGAAGTAAAAGCATATCAACATTATGAGGTCAATATTTGTACTTTTTTATATAGCTGTATATTCCCTGTCATTCGCCCAAACTCCCGAAGATGTAAAGAACAAGGAGGTTATGGCGCGAAATAAGGTGAAGCAGCAAACCAGCTGGGACTATAAATACGTGGGTGGAAAACCCGACAAGAACGGAGTTAAAACATCGGTAACCCTGTTCTCAACCTCGGGAGAAATTGCCCAGGTAAATGCTTTTAACCCTGCCGGTGCAGTGTTGCACACCGAAAAATACAACTACGATACCCGCGGTAATAAAACAGAGTACACACGCAAATCGGGTGACAATTCATACCAGAAAAAATATGTTTACAATGAAAAGAACCTGCTTATCGAAGAAAGCGGATTTGACGGCGTTGAAAACTTCAGGAACCTTTATGCATATGATGCACATGGTAACATGACTGAGATACGGTATCTAAAGAACTCGGTATTGCATGAAAAGCGTGTTTTCAAAAAAGACGGCGTAACCACAACTGTTTCGGTTTATAACAAAACAGGTGCATTGACTTCGAAACTGGTACTGATTTATGACAGCAGAAACAACCTGATTGAGGAATCAATATATGGAATCAACCAGAGTCCGCTGGAGAAAAAAACGTATAACTACGACGAAAAAAAGAAACTGAAAGAGGAAGCCCGCTACAAGCTCAATAAGATAACGATCAGGAATACATATAATTACAGCCCAACTGGCTCTCTGACTGAAATTACCGAAGAATCGCCCACTGTAAAAAGTTTCACCAAAAAAAGCATGAGCTATGATGCAAAGGGTAATCTTATCGAGATCAAGTGGAGGCGAAACAGTTCCGAGGAATTCAACAGCATTTCCTATCAATACAACGACAAAGGATTATGCCAGACCGCAGATACTTATTATCCTTCAACCAAATACCGGGTTTTAACCAAATACACATACGATTTCTACTAATGGTAATAAGTTTAGTACTGCGTGCACCAAACCCCGGATAAAACAGTACCTTTGCTTCGCAATTGCTTTATGCATCTAAATGTTGCTTAAAATTCATCCCGATACGCCCGGGCAAAGGCAAGTTCAACATGCAGTTGAAATTCTCAGGGACGGAGGAGTTGTCATTTTTCCCACAGACACCGTTTATGGCCTGGGTTGTGATATTTTTAACCACAAAGCAACCGAGCGTGTTGCACATATTAAAGGTATTCATCTCGAGAAGGCCAATTTTTCGTTCATATGCCATAACCTGAGTCACCTCACCGATTATGCAAAGCATATCAACAACCCCACCTTCAAGCTGATGAAACAGTGCCTTCCGGGACCCTTTACTTTTATTCTTGAAGCAAGCAACAACGTACCCCGCATATTCCGAAGCCGTAAAAAGACTATTGGTATAAGGGTGCCTGATAACAATATTATTCTTGAAATTGTCCGAGAACTGGGTAACGCCATATTAACCACTTCTGTTCACGACGAAGATGAAGTGCTGGAATACACTACCGACCCTGAACTGATTTACGACCATTATAAAAACCAGGTAGATGCAGTGATCCATGGTGGTTTTGGCAACAATGTTCCCTCAACGGTTATCGATTGCACAGGCCCGTTACCCGAAATTGTGCGACAGGGTATTGGCATTGTTGAATTGTAAGCTTACCGCATCTGAATTTCAAAAGCCCCTTGCCGATTAACCGACCAGAATGCAATCCCACCCTCTTCGCATGCCTTTTTCCATTGTTTATCGCTGTAGTATTTTACAGACGAATCGGTTACTATTATAGCAGGATCTATTACACGGCGTAACGAAATCATGTCGGGTCCAATATTTCCCGAGACAATTACCATATCTGCCTTCAACGGCAGGTCACTTGCAACGCTGTAGATGCAATTGTCCTGTAAAACAACGATGCACTTGTTACAGAAATGGAATAGCCGGTTCCGGCCCAGCCATACTGAATGACTTTTACCGGAAAAGGAAACACCTGGGTCATTGAGAAAAGTGTTTAGTAGTAGGTTTATCTGCAGTTTTTCCTTAACACCACTTCTGATCCAGTATTCATCAAAAGCATACCTGACCTGCGGGTCTTTTGGGCTTACAGGTTGATCGGTAAGATAAACAGCCTTTCGGCCCTCGACAAAATGTATTGCCGTATGATTTTTCAACGCCCCGACCATGATAGCCCTTTGATTATGCCATGATATATTTTTTATTAGGCTGCTCAGTTCAAAAATCACCAGTAATGAAAGGAAAAGCCACAGATGATTCATGCGCCGTTGCATAAGCAACAATGCAAAAGAAATCACCAGTAAAAAAAGCAAAACCGACTGGACAGCATTCACATGTATATTTTCGATAAGTGAAAACGGCAATGATTCGGTAAGCGCAACCGATTCATACAGTATAAACACCAGCCACGAAAGTATTTTTCCCAGAACGGTCATTAAAGGATTGATAAAGGAAACCACCAGAAAAACAACTGCCAGCCAAATAATTACGGAAACCAGCGGGATGACATACATGTTGGTGAGCCAAAAATACACCGGAAACTGATGAAAGTAGAACAAGGTAAGCGGCATAGTGGAAAACTGTGCGGCGCATGAAACGGTAAACAACTGCCACGCTGCTTTGGCCAGTCGGTTTTTGAAACTTAAAAGCCCGAATAATGGTTGATGTAGTATGAGAATACCCAGCACTGCGGCAAATGACAGTTGAAAGCTCACATCGGCAACGAGCGAGGGCGAAATGAGCAAAATAAAAAATGCAGTGGCAAATAGTATGTTACAGGTATTGATTTCCTGGTTGAATGTTTTACCTGAAATCAGAAACGTAACCATAACCGAGGCCCTGGTGACAGACGGAGATAGACCGGTCACAAAAGCAAACATCCATACAGTGGCCACAATCAGTATAGTCCTGAAAATTCTGCCTGGTAACGAACGGTTGCAAAAACAAAATATCATACTCAGGGCCAAAACAATCACAGCCACGTTAAACCCCGACAGAGCCATTACATGCATTACTCCGGCTTCAGCAAACATCTGCCGCGTAGCAGCCTCAAGGTCATTCTTATACCCGAGCGTAAGCGCCGAAAGCAGGCTCAGCCTTGTCCGGTCCATGCCAGTCATGCGATATGTCTCCAAAAGATGCTGTTGCATAAGTTGTGCATAGGCGCGAACAGGTTTTATGCCCTTATAAGGGATAATGGTCCAGGCTCCATGCGGCAGGTAAAGCTGATGATAAAAACCCCTGTTTGCCAGGTACTTTCGGTAATCAAACGCAAAGGGGTTAGAAGCCGCCCGGATGGGTTTCAGCGAACCTTTAACAAGAATGCGGGTACCCGGGCGAAGATTAATAGCTGTGGAATCTTTTTCGAAGTAAACCAACACTTTGCCCGAAGCGTGTTTCCATTCGCTTTCAGGCTTCCATGCTAGGCATTTAGCGAACGTTCTGACGCTTTTCTCAAGAACTTCGGGAATATCCGTAATATCAACCAGCATATAACCCGAATAATCACCTGCCTCATAAGCCTTTTCACGGTGAAGCATATTCAGTTCTGAATTTACAAAGCCCAGCAAAAAAACAATCAGACTGCTGATTATGCCTGATCTAAAACCGGTGTGATAATTGGGCACACTGCCAACAAACACCAAAAGCAATATCAGTAATATAGTTAGCGCAATGAGGGCTATCAATATTGCCGGTTTAAGGCTGCCTGCCAGGCTTAACGAAATAACGATACCTGCAACAAAAAAAAGTAACAATCGGGCAAAAGGACTTCTTGTGAAAAATTCAGGCCATTGCATATCAACAGGGTTTCCGGTAATTGATATCAGCAATTTAAGGCAAATTCAACAGAAATAAAAATAATTGGCACAAAGTTCAATTTCGATAGCGTTGGGTAACAGATTATACAGATTAATTCATAATTTTGTTGATATAGCACACTATGACACATATTTGAAATAAACTTAATTAAAACAGAATATGGTTGATCTTAAAACAAAGTATCTTGGGATTGAATTGAAGAACCCCGTAATCTTGGGAGCAAGTAACCTGGTTACCAGGCTCGACAATGTAAAAAGGGCTGAGCAGGCCGGAGCATCAGCCATCGTATACAAGTCGTTATTTGAAGAGCAAATTCAACTCGAATCGGCCCAGCTTGACGACGAACTCGAAGAGTACAATGAGCGTAATGCTGAGATGGTAAAACTTTTTCCAACCATTGAGCATGCTGGTCCCGATGAACACCTGATGAATGTCCGTAAAGTAAAGGAAAGCGTAAGCATACCGGTGATAGCCAGTTTAAATGCCATTTACGAGGAATCGTGGATTGAGTATGCCAAACTTCTTGAGCAAACAGGTGTAGATGCGCTCGAACTGAATTTCTTCTTTGTTCCG
>JAFGVG010000239.1 GCA_016938095.1 Bacteroidales bacterium | reverse complement strand
TTTTTTTGCATGTTTTTACAGGTGTTGATTGAAGTATAAGTATGGGGATTTGAATTCCAACGAACCAGACGGCTTAATCAGCAGACTATGCCGAACTTGGAAAAGCAGCGTAGTCGGGAGACTACGCTGAGCTTGGGCGTAGTCAGAGACTAGGCCCAGCCCGGGGGACTACGCCGGGCTTGAGTGTGATTAGCGACTGCTGAGTCTACCTTCGGACCAGCGTGATGGTTCCCCTCCATTGATGATGCGATAAGGGATCCTTGGAGCTGTTATAATCATTGGAGAATCCGCTGCCGCGGGCGCCTTCAAATCTGCCCGTACCGCCTGTGATGGTAAATGGGTCTCTCCAGTATGATGTTACAAAAAAAGGATGCCCGTATGACCTGCCTTTGATTACCCTGCCGGAAATTACCACATCAAGTCTGTCTCCGTTTGAAGCCGTAAAATAAGCTTTTATGTACCCCTGCGGATAAAAGCCTTTAGCAGCGTTGCTGCAGAATTCAAAATGATGCGTTATATTTCCAATACAATTGCAGAACCCATTCCCTTCGTTTACAACAAGAAAATAAGGTGGCGAGTCTCCGCAGGTTTCACAGGGCCCTATTGAAACGTAATTACCAGTGAAATGTGCGACGAAAGGCATGGTCGTTCTCCCGGGTCCGGGCCTCCAGGGCTCGTAGTTGATGAAATCGTCCATCAGCTCATTTACCGTTTCGTGATACGCCCATTGGATCACATGCTGATCGCCGCCAAGTGTATCAATCTCACAACCGGGGAAAAAGCGTTTGGTTTTTAATTCTTTAGCTGGCTTTAAATGATTGTAAATCAACAGTATCGGTATACTCCATGGATAAGGCTGGCAATACTCCTCCGCATCGTCGTAATAATACATATTTGCCAATAATTTATTGGGAAACTCGAGGAAGTACTTGCCCCAATCCACAAGATCCCCGGGTGCCGTTGCAGGAGGTATCAATTGCTGCAATAAGCCAGCTTTTGTTTCATCAGAAAGATTGAGAAAATAATTATAGGTTGCCTCATGCGCTTCCTCCGTAATGGGTGGCCAGGCACCTATACTAACATCCAGCAAAATAAGCTGACGGATCATGCCCGGGTGTTTCCGTTCAAACTGGGTGAGTGGAGAATCGCCCCAGCTAAATCCCACGCCCACGAACCGCATAATGCCTTCCCTGCGGATCACTTCAAAAATGGCATCGGCCATAAGATCCATCGTGTATTCGATATTTTCAGGTGCGCTGCTCAATCCATGCCCCGGAAGATCGATGTAAATACTGCGGGCTTTGTGCTTGAAATAGTCGAATTGCTTGCTGTACACAGTCAGCGGATTGGTCCACCCCGGGATAAAAACGATGTTCACCGGTCCCCTGCCAATAACCTTGTAATGAACCTTCAGGCCGGTGCCCCTCATCATCAGGTAGCGGTCCTGCCCCAGTTCCGGTTGTCCGGTGCATTTCAGATTCTCTTCCGACAGTTCGTCGGTTAGCAGCTCATCCGGCTGCTCACATGCCAGCGGCAGCAGCAGCCCTGCAAACATCAGCAAGAAAAATTTCAATGCTTTCATAACAAATAAGGTTTGGTTGGTATTAAGGCTTTTAATTTCCACTAAAGTTATGCCGGGAGGATGGGGCAAAACATCGTACCGGAGTATGAATTGCAAATAAAAAGTATCGTACTAAAGTATGATTCCTTTTGGGGTAGAGCCAAGAATCAAGAACCAAGAGCCAAGATCAGGTACGAGGGACGAGTGACAAGGGACGAGTGACAAGCAATGTCTTCTATTTCTTCATTTTTTCATTTCTTCATTTCTTCATTTTTTCATTTCTTCATTTTTTCATTTCTTCATTTCTTCATTATTTAATACCCTATCAAACCTTATCAAACACTATCAAAAAACACCGAATAATGAAGACGCTGCTGAGGGCTAGCGGGTATTGAAAAACAGCATTTTATCGGCGGGCTGGTCGGGTAACAACTTAAAATCCTTTAACAACATCAGCAACTGAACCCTGTTGTCTACGCCCAGCTTATTAAAAATATTGGTGATGTGCGACTTTACTGTTCTTTCGCTGATGTGCATTACCCGGGAAATCTCCTGGTTGGTTTGTCCGGCCAAGACCTGCTGAATAACCAGGGTTTCGCGATTGCTGATTCTAAAACGGTGTTTTAAAAAGCCAATGTCTTTTACTTCGTTGGCAATGATGAGATACCCTATCAGATCGCCATATTCATCTATCAGTAACTTGAAGATGGCATCCATTAAGGTTTCTTCGTTTCCAACCCCGTTGAAATGCACCTTGCATGAAAAGCTCATCAGTTTCTCGTTCCTGAGATTGTCGATCTCCTGCCGGATTTTATCAAATTCTTTTAGATGATCGGAAATGTGTTCGGCTTTATTCAGGTTGCAGGGCTTCATAAATCCCATTGCCTTCTTATTCATGGTAATGATATTATAACCGGTATCCAGCAACATCACCACTTCCTCGATGTTGTTCAGTATTTCGTGACTTATAAATGACGGCGTTACAGCCATTAGCCTATATCTTACCAGTGCCACCCATATACCAAACACCCATATCAGTGAATAGGCCATGGCCATCCCTGGAATGCTGGTGATGGTAATCCCCGACCAGACAAAAAGAACCACCTGTTCGGTAAAGGCTATGGAAACGCAAATGATTAGTGAGATCAAGATAATCGATATTTGTTTCTTTAGCTTTCGTTCGGTGGTTCTGCTGCGACCTATAAACAACGTGGTAACCGACAGAAAGAAATAAAAAAAGGCAACAATGGTAATTTGCGCGAGCAGGTTGCTGAACGATTCGCTATACGAGGATATACTCCTTGTCTGATTAATTATCTCATATACCGCAAAATCAGGCGTCAACGTCAACCTGAAAATCAGGTAAACCAGCGGAGATAATAAAACCAGGTGTAAATACCATTTCGGCCTAAAAATACGCGTCAGAAACAGCTGGAACAGAAACATCAGATACCAGTTGACATTGTAACACATTACCCCCAGCATCGCCCAGTCGGGTTCCGGTTCAACAAACAGGTTCAACTGCATTAAAACAGCGACAATGCAAGGAATTACATAAAACAATGAGATCAGGAAAAACAGCAGATTCAGCCTGTTTTTATAATCGAGGCTCAGCACATACAGCCCGAAAAAAAGGTAAATACAAGCCAGCAGGGTAAACAGGGCAATGATCATCTGTCGGGTTTATTAATACCGGAGATTACGCTATATCAAGCCTTAAAAACTGAAATTGTAAAATGTATTATTGGTCTCCCGAAAGCCCTGTATCCTGTTAAAAAATCATCTTGCGATTGCTGCATGTGGTGGGGATTCAATACCCCATAAGCTTTCAGTCCAATATGACAGTATCCGTAAATTTACAAAATTGCCTTAACTGTTAAAACTTTTTTTGATGAGTGTGCCAAAACAAACCGGTCTGGTAACCTAAAAATCAAAGCCGGCATTCAGCAGCCATTCCTTTTCCACTGGCACCACACCCAGCTTTTCACATACCAGCCCCGCTGCCAGGTTCGATAACCGTGCCATATCGGAGGCGTCCATTCCGG
>JAFGVG010000238.1 GCA_016938095.1 Bacteroidales bacterium | reverse complement strand
TGTGCAGCATCGGGAAATTTTTGAATAAAAGTAAGATAGCCTTCCAGTGTATTTATTTTCTCATATTTTCTGAATTCCAACTGGTTACGGATATGGACAATGTTGTTGTAATGTCTGAAGTCAGGAAATTTTTCCAGGGCCGTATAAACCAGTTCAAGGTTGTTTTCTTCGCGAATGTGTTTAATTAATTTGGCTTCAATGGTTTCAATTCCATATTCCATTTTCTTTTTTACCGGACGGCTGATGTGTCTCGATTCGGTGTTATAAAAATACTCACCGATAAACTCAAGGGTTTCGGGGCTAAGCTGATCGAGCTTTTCAATCAGACCGTCGGCGCACTCCCAGGCTTCAATTAAGTTGTACTGAGGCGATTTGTCATCGGCCAGTAGGAGTGACATGCCAAAACGAGCGGCAGGGTCTTCTTTATTTTCTGAAAGGGCTTCCTTGAAAAGCTCATAAGCCTTCAGGTAATCTGCTTTTTCCAGCAACTTATAGGCTCGCTTAACCGGTTGTCCTGTTAAAACCGATGCCGACAAGCAAAATAAAGTAATGGTTATGATAAAAGTGTTTATAAACTTGTTTATCATAATTTTAAGTAAAATATGCATTATCTTCATGGCCCCTATTTTTTGATCAGCAAAAATTCAACCCGTCGGTTCTGTGCCCTTCCTTCTTCGGTATTGTTGGTATCAACCGGTCTCGATTCCCCATAGCCCACCGAAAGCATTCTTTCGGGTTTAATGCCCTGGGAAGCAAGGTAATTGACCACCGAAGCTGCCCTGCCTTCGGAAAGTTTCTGATTATAACTGTCCGAACCTTCACTGTCGGTATGTCCCGATATCTCTATCTGCTTGATATCTTCCTCAAGCATGAATTGCACCACTTTGTTCAATTCAGCATAGGATTCTGGCAGTAAGTCGGTTTTATTGAATTCAAAGAAGATATTCTCAAGGACAATGGCAGATCCTTCATCAATGGCTTTAAGGCCTTCCAAAAACTCATCTTTGATAATTTCAGGCTCGGTAAAAATGATAGTATCGGTGGAACGGCAGCTGTGTTTATCAGTGGCCAGATAAATGTACTTTCCGGCTGGCAGGTTGTGAAGTTCAGGACCCGTCATGCGGTTATTCCAGGACACAGTATACGGGGGTGTTCCGCCAATCATGCTGATACGGATACGGCCATCGTTGATTATCCTGGTTACTTTTCCGGTCATTGCATCCTGTCCGCCTGTGTAATGCGATTCCACCACCCGCGACTCAAAATCGTGCATCACACAGGGACAGTCTTTGCAATTTTCAAGTGGGGCAATACTCACGTCATCAAAAAAATAATAGGCATAAGCTTTATTCCTCAGGTTCACCACATTTTTATCTGTTACCACATAATTGGTGTTATCGTAGTTTTTGAAATTACCAAAAATGAAAAAGCGCTCACCTCCGGTTGCTGTATAAACGGTGCAGAATTCTTCCCACTCGTCAATATTGTCAAGAAATAAACCTACTTTATTGGTGATCTGTGGGGCATAAGAAAGGTTAACGTTTATGTCATTCTTAATCTCCTCGGGTGATAAATAAATACTCATCTGGTCGACAGCAAACCGTGAATATGAAGCAAGCCTATAGTAAAACTTAATGCAGTATTGAAGTCCGGCAACCATGGGCGAAGAAAGCGTTCCCTGAATGTACTCGCGGTAACTTTCTTCGGTACCACTCAGAATGGCCCCGGCATAACCATCACCGCCATGGGGCTCACTTTCACCGGCAAAGTTTTTGGGAACACCAACGTTACGTGGACTGCATCGGTTGAAATAGTCCGGTGTAGCCCTTGTAGGATAAGTCCAACCCGGTATCAGCCTATGGGTGAGATTTTCAGGCGTATAATCCTGTGGACACTTATCATACTTTTCAAAACCCGGGTTCAGTACCAGGTTTCTTTCCTGTGCGACGGCAATACTGCCCGCAATACCGAAGGCTAAAAATAAAACCAGTAGTTCTTTTGTTCCTCTATACATGACTGTTAATTCAGGTGGGTTTTGCAACAGATAACTTATTATAATGCCTGATAAGCGCTTTGTTTATTTTGTGTACTATGAACGGACCCTCATAAATGAACCCCGTATACACTTGTAACATAACAGCACCAGCCTCGATCATGTCAATGGCATCCTGCGCGTTTATAATACCGCCAACTCCAATGACCGGAATTTTGTTATCAGACTGTTTACATATGTATCTTATTGTGTCCAATGATTTGTTCTTAAGCGGTGCGCCACTCAGTCCACCCTGTCCAATGGTTTCAACCAACTGTGCCGGAGTTAACAGGTTATCACGACCAGTAGTGGTGTTGGTGGCAATTATACCATCTAATCCGACAGCATGGTACAATTCAATGATCTCATCTATCTGCTCAAAGGAAAGATCCGGTGAGATTTTCAAAAAAACTGGCTTTCTAAATGGTTTTGATGCACGAATAAGCATAACACGGTCAAGTATTTCCCGGAGCGACTCATGATCCTGCAACTTATCAAGATCCTTAATATTGGGACAACTGACATTAATGACCAGGTAATCGACATGATCGTAAAGTTTTTTAAAACAAAACCCGTAATCATCTGCGGCTTTTTCATTGGGCGTAACGGTATTTTTACCAATGTTGCCACCGATAATTAGGGATTCAGGCTTCGGGCCCGTGAGTTTTTCAACGGTGTGCGAAACACCTTTGTTATTAAATCCCATACGGTTGATTAAAGCGCTGTCCTGAGGAAGCCGAAAAGACCTGGGTTTTGGATTTCCGCGTTGAGGTAAAGGGGTAACGGTACCTACTTCGATGCCGGCAAAGCCAAAAATGGAAAACTGTCGGTAAAAATCGGCGTTTTTGTCAAACCCGGCAGCCAATATGACCTTGTTAACAAAAGTTAGACCGCCGATACGTGTTTCTAACAATGGATGTCGGATGGTAAAATGGCTGCGTAATAAGAACGGTAACCCTGGTATAAGGGCAATAAGCCTGACAAGCATTACAACCAGGTGATGAACTGTTTCGGGATTGATGAGGAAAAGTATGGGACGGATGATTTGTTTATACATGCCGTTTTAGGCAAATATAAATAAAAAAAATCAATCCCTGTCAGCCGGATGATAGACATTGAAAGTACCGTCGTTATGCAGTATCAGGATACGATTAATATTGTTTACATTTGTAACATTACTAACCTTTTCGGTATCTTCTTTTTTGTCGGGATGATCTGATTTAGAAAAACTATCTGTTTTCGATGAGAATAGATCGGGTTGCTTATTTTGACGTGAGGATTTCAATTGGTTATCCTCCCTGAACACTTCATTTTCGTGATGCCTGAACATCTCTCCTTTTCCCAAAAGAAACCAATCGGTGCTGATATCCGGAAAACGGCTCAATATTTTTACAAGCAGGTCATAACTTGGCTGATTACGTCCACTGATAATATGGGAAATACCGGAACGTTGCACACCTATTTCATCAGCAAAGCGCGCTGTGGTATACCCTAATTTATTGATAAGTTGCTGTATTCTTTCTTTCATTTTACAAATGTAATACAAATTAAAGTTACAAATGTAATTATGTTAGATTACATATGTATCCATTACATATTTCATTGTTACTATTGATGTGTTTAGGTGCTTTTTGAGATAAGTAACAGCCTATCAGGAGCTGTAAAGGCAAGAAATTATATTCAAGTAAAACTTTGGATAGTATTTACTATATACTGGTAATCAATAATATAATCTATAAATACTCTATTCTGACCATCCAAAATGATCTAATTTACCTCTTTTACCTGAATTGTTACTTATTATAAAATACATAAAAAACAGGTATTCAGTATTATATAATCTTTAAAATTGTCGATTTATAAATATGAAAAAGGGTTGTATCGGCTTTTTTTACGGGAATACGGCGGTTATTTTAAACCGGGAACTGTCCGTATACAATATTGATGCTTTGCGGAATTATTTTGAGTTCAATAGGTGAATGTCCGAGTGACTCTCCGTCTACTTCGAGATGGATTAGCGGATCTGAGTCGATTTGAATATCCCGGCCGGTAAAACCTAAGATCTTTGGGTGTTCGAGTATGGAACCATCATAAAGTCTGTAAAGCGCGGCTATGATCTCCCCTTTCCGCATTTTTTTGACAATGGTGATATCGAATAGTCCGTCATCGGGAATGGCCTTAGGCGTCTGCATCATTCCTCCGCCTGAAAACCTGCCGATGCCAATACTTATGGTAAAAACATCATTTTGTATTTTATAACCGTCGATTTCTACCGCTGTAATGGTATGCCGGTAAAACAACAAACTTCTGAGCAGGTTTATCAGGTATATTGTTTTGCCATTGCGCCCCTTGTCTTTCTGATAATTGGTACGTTTAACCACAACGGCATCAAAACCCAGCCCGGCAATATTCATAAAATACCTTGATTCACGTGTGGTGCCATGGTAATAATAAACCATGCCCGTATCTTGTAACCTGGTTTTAGGTTCGGCAATCAGTCTTATAGCTGCTTCGTAGTCCAAAGGTATGTCGAAAAGTTTTCCCCAGTCGTTTCCGGTGCCCACCATAATCATGGCAAGTGTTACCTGCTGAGTAGGACAAATATCCTGCGTGAAAACACCGTTGACTACCTCATTCATGGTGCCATCACCTCCCACCACTATTATCTTGCGATAGCCATCTTTGATTCCCTCCTGGGCAAGAACAATGGCATGTCTTCGGGTAACGGTGAACCTGTGGGTAAAAACAAGGCCATGTTTACGAAGCAATTCAGCAATCAGATCCCAGTCTTTGATGCCCTTACCATTACCGGCATTGGGATTGACAATTACCAACCATTGTTTTTCCATGGTGTCATTGATAGGTTTATACGTGCTTCGTAAATATAAATACTATTTCTTCAACTACTACCAAGGACATTGCAATTTGTATGCACTCCGTGTAATAACAAAAAAAACCCTCCCGGACACGCGGGAGGGTTTAAGGATTAACTTGTAATTCTCGAATGATTATATTCGTTTCACATTTACTGCATTCAATCCTTTTTTACCTTGCTGGAGTTCAAATGACACAGTGTCATCTTCCTTGATTTTGTCAACCAGGCCAGATACGTGAACAAAATACTCGTTCCCGCTTTCTGCATCTTTAATAAATCCAAAACCTTTGTTCTCATTAAAGAATTTTACTTTTCCTTCTTTCATAATGTTTGATTAAAAAATATTGGTACAAATTTAATATTAAATAATAAAAAAATCATTTCTACTGAAAAAAAACAAGGAAATTGTATTTTTGTTAAAAAAAGTAAAACTGTGAATAATAAGCTTTTATATATTCTGTATCAGCCATATAAGTGGTTATTCTTTTTACCTTTTGCCCTTGCCAACACACTTTTTTTTGGAATCATGGCCGTTTTGGTTTCAACTTTTGTTAACCAGCGTGTTGGCAGTTACTTTGGCGGCGTCATCTGGTCAAAGCTCAACGGATACCTGACGCCCATGCTGGTTAAGGTAATTGGGAAAGAAAACATACAAAAAGGCACCTCATATGTTATTGTTTCTAATCACCAGAGTATTTATGACATTTTTCTCGTTTATGGCTGGCTGGGGATTGACATCAAATGGGTAATGAAAAAGGAACTGGCCAGGATCCCCGGGGTGGGATTCGGCAGTAAAAAGGTCGGTCACATTTTCCTCGATCGGTCGAACAGCAGGGTTGCGCTGGAATCGCTCAATCATGCCAAACAGAAACTGGTAAATGGTACTTCGGTGGTAATTTTTCCCGAGGGCACAAGGAGTACAACGGGTCAGCCAGGCGTTTTCAAGAAAGGAGCTTTCAGGCTGGCGCTCGACCTTAAACTTCCCATTTTACCAATGACCTTAATGGGCACCAACCACATTATGCCTACCGGAACGTTAGATATAAAACCTGGGAATGCCACAATGATCATTCACAAGCCCATTGAAATTCAAAACTACAACAACGAAACCATCCGGGAACTCATGGAAAGGACCCGTGAAATAATTACCGGTCCTCTTATCAAACAATGATTTTCCTTCAAATCTGCCGCTGCATAGCGCGAATTCTGTAATAGGCCACAATAACCGTTACCCCAATAACCATAAGCGAATAGTAAGCAAAGGGTGGTATCTGCACAGGATCGCCTTTGGCGTATGAATGCAACCCCGACAAGTAATAGTTAACGCCAAAATAGGTCATGATTACCGACCCTATGCTGAGCATGGCTGCCAGGTTAAAGGCAAACTGCCCGTTCAGTCCGGGTATCATACGCATATGCAGTACAAAAGCATACACAATGACCGTTACCAATGCCCAGGTTTCCTTGGGATCCCAACCCCAATAACGTCCCCACGATTCATTGGCCCAAACCGCGCCCAGAAAGGTTCCAATGGTAAGCAACACCAGCCCAATGATCAGCATCATTTCAAGAATACGCACGAGTTGTTGGATGGTAGATTGAATACGAAAACCATTGTTGCTATTTTGCATAATCATCAGCAGGAAATTGACAAAAGCCAGCAGGGCACCTAAGAATAAAAAAGCATAGGATGCTGTTATAGTGGCCACATGAATTACCAGCCAGTAAGATTTGAGGACGGGAACCAGGTTAGTAATCTGCGGATCCATCCAACTCAGATGGGCAGTGTGCAATACCAAAAAGGCAATGATTGACGAAGCACTCAACGTAACCGAAGAATAACGGGAAAATGCCAACCCTGCCAGGACCGCAGCCCAGGCAATATAGGTCAGTACCTCATAGCCATTGCTCCAGGGTGCATGTCCGGCCACATACCAGCGCATGGCCAATCCAATAGTATGCAGTATTAATAAAATTATTATCAATACTGTGGCAACAGCGACCGGTATCTTAAGCTTGATGGCAGGCCGGAAAAGCGCAGCAAATTGTAGCAGCAGCAACACAAAACCAATAATACCGTAATAGCCGGCCATACGGGCAAAAATACCTAGTTTATTTTGTAACAGCTCAATATGGATTCTGGTGGGCGAAGGGATAACTGTCGCTGCATATCGCTGCTGAATGCCTTTAATTCCCTCCAGCACCTGGGCAGGGCCCTCCCAATTGCCGGTTTGCATGCTCTTCCTCACATCCTGAAGGTAAAGTGCCATTATGTTTTCAATGATAACAGAATCAGGGTGATGAATACGTCCCTTGATTTCGTCGTAATTAAACCAGGTATAGGTTGGGTCGCCTGGAACTGGCAGTACCCTTAATAATTCACCCGACAGAACCATATAACAGATGTTAATCCGCTCGTCGAGCCTTATCAGTTCGTTGTCGACTTTCTCCCTTGCTCCGGGACGCTTACGATAGGCTTCTTCAACAAAAGGTTGAAGAATATACTGGTTGTCCCTGAAGAAAAAGGAAAAAGAAAAATACTTACTGTCAGCGCCCAGCATTTCAAGAATCCGGGGATGCGAAGTGCGGATAATGGCCTCGTGTTGCCATCTTTCAGGGTCGGCAATCATTCCCAACACCACCTGATCGGCGTTTAAGTTTTTATAACTGTTTTTCCGGTATAGTTTTCGAAGTACTTCTGAACTAAATGTGTTTACCGGCTCTATTCGCCCGGTATAATCCTGCATGAGCAGCTTTCCGAATTCCCGTGCATGTTCTCCCGGAATAACAGATTCTGTGATGGTTCCCTGTGCGTTTAAACCAATGCCTGCAGGTAAAGCAAAAAACAGTATCATCAGTGACCTGCTGCTTACCCTTACCACCGACATTTCACGCAAGAGCGTCCGGAATCTGCCTTTACGGGAAAACAGGCTGAAGATCATGCCAACCGACATCAGCAGGTAACCAGTATAGGTAACAGCAGTGCCTGCCATATCGTGATTGACCGAGAGGATGGTACCTTTTTCATCACTGTCGTAGGAAGACTGATAAAAACGATATCCCTTGTATTTCAACACATTGTTCATGTATATCCTAACCGGCTTCTGTAATTCATGTGCTTCATCTATAAGGGTTACCTTGCTTTCGAACCACGAAGGACTATTCGATCCCGGATACCTTTTCAGAATAAAGTCGTTTAATATCAGTTTAAATGGCAGTGTCTTATATACAGAACCATAGGATATTGTAACTGATGAGTTTCCGGAAGAAACAGTATGGGTTGTACCCTCGTCACGCCCTGTGCGCCAGAGCACAAATTCGCTTTTTTCAATGGGGGTGGCAAACTCCATTAACAAGGCATCGTTTCCTGATCCGGCTTGTGGTGATGCTTCCAGTACACTTTTACCTTTCCTTAGATAGCGGTATAAAACAACAGTCAGGTTGCCTGTTTTATATAGATATTCAGGAATTAAAGGATGTATAACATGGGACTCCAGGGTGGTAAAGGACGATCCCGACATATGGGATTGTGTCACTTCAAAAGTCGCTTTAAAAAATAGCGAATCGCCTTTGGGTATCAGGTTAAAGGATGTTAACCGGGTGTCCAAATCATCCATGGTAAAAGCAATGCCACCCACCCGGCTGGTATCGCCGCGTTGGATGACCAGGTTACGGCGTTCAACTGTATCAGCCAGCATCAGAAGAGCAACTGGTTTGCCGGCAGGATCTGCCTCAATGGATTCTACGGCATCTGCGACAAAATCTTTCAGTACTAAGTCAGCCAACGTATTTTGCAAAGGCATTGTTTCTGAAAACCTGTTTTTCCCGTTCCTGAAAAAGTTAACAGGAAAGCGCGTGACCTTATCACCTGTAACGGTTTCTTCTCTGACCGTCAGGTAGGTTTTGCCGGTGAGCATCTGGTTGGTTTCTTCACCTTCGCGAATGAAAACAGTGCCTTCCGTACCGGTATAACGTGTAATTACCGCTCCGGCCAGTATCAAAACAAAAGAAAAGTGAAAAAGAACAACCGCTGGGGAGGTGCGGATGTGAACCTTATTAACAATCATGTTCCCTGCCAGGTTTAAGGCTGCAAGCAACAACAACAGTTCAAACCAGTGTGCTCCATACACCAGCGCTCTTGCTGTTTCTGTTCCAAAATCATTTTCAATAAAAGTGGCTATGGCCATGGAAGTGGCAAACACAACCAGCAGAATGGCCATGAAGCGACTGGAGAATAGAAAGCCGGAAAAGTTTTTCATTGGCTGACCGTATTAACCGCATAAGTGATGCGGTTAAAATACTATTTTTCTTTCAGCTTATCGGCAAAGACCTTTCTAAATTTCTCAATTTTGGGGGTGATGACAACCGAGCAATAGGGTTGCGATGTATGCTGGAAATAATACTCCTGATGGTAATCCTCGGCTTTGTAAAAAACTGTAAAAGGGGTGATTTCGGTGATCACCGGATCAGGCCAGATTCCGGCAGCATTGATCTTATTCTTTAATTCTTCAGCAATAATACGTTGATCTTCATTATGATAAAAAATAGCCGAACGGTATTGTGTACCCACATCTCCCCCCTGACGGTTGAGTGTTGTCGGATCGTGCGTTTTCCAATAAACCTCCAGTATTTCGGTAAATGAAATTACATCAGGATCGTAGGTGATCTGACAAACTTCGGCATGACCTGTGTTGCCGGTACACACCTCGGCATAGGAAGGATTTTTCACGTGCCCGCCGGCATAACCCGATACAACCGTATGAACGCCTTTTAATTGCTGAAATACGGCTTCGACACACCAGAAACAACCGGCGCCCAGTGTAGTCACTGCTGTTTTTTCGTTTGAAGGAATGGGTTGAGTCATTGCAACAGGTTGATTATGTTGACCACAAGATTGTATTTGTAAAAACAGCGTAAATATAAGCGATAAACCGGCAGCTTTTACCATAATGCATGTTTTACTGCTAAACAAGCTAATCCGGAAAAAGTTCAGAAGAAAGTCAGGGCTTTTCCACTACATCCATTTCATCTTCGAAATAAAGCGGTGGCATAAACTTGCTTACTTCGGCTGTATAATCCTTACTGTTCACAACAGTATAGCAAGCCATGTATTGCCATTTACGGTTCTGGGGATTGTAGCAGAAAGATGTGTTTTTGGCATTGGTTTGATACGGGATGATAAAGGCATAGCCGTACCTGAGATCGTTAATGGACTGGCACAGTTTGTTTTTCTGCAGGTAAGTTGCCAGCATCTTGTCGGCATGCATAATGGCCTCCCCCTTTTTTACATTCTCCATGCCCGATGTTGGCGTAAATTCATCAATCACCACAATCTGGTCGTGCCACCTGAAAACGCCACAAGGATTGAGCGATGCAAATTTTGCCACAACCGACTGGTCGGTGTAATGTGCCAATTCTTTTTCGCGACCTTCACGTTCAAGCAATTCAGATAATGCGGAAGTGACCGCCAGTTGTTGTTTTCTGAAATACTCTCCATCGAGCGAGGAGTTGGTGAGCCGTCCATAATTAACGCAATGGGCCAGTAAATTTTCGGCTTCTTTTATGTTTTCAATGCTGTCGCCTGCAATCAATGGAATAAATACTTTTTCAAAACTTTTGGCATTGTTGGTTAGTTCGGCGAGGTCGTAATCCGAGCCATGGTCAAAAATCAAGGCCTCGGTAAACGACTGATATTGTTCGATGTATTTGACCGTTTCGTTGAGATTGTTTTCCCTGGCATATTTAAGAGCCAGTAACACCATGCGCAGTGTTTTTTGATAGGCAGCAAGGTCACCTGGTTCGGTATACTTTTCAAATTCCTTTTTAAAATTCTTCTCTTTAAGAAACAACTGCTGATAGTGCATTTTCTGGTATTTGATCAGAGTGTAAACGTCCTCTTCGTATCCGCGGTAGAACTTAACAGACGACTGATCCCTACGGAACTCTGCCCTTTCGATACGGGTAATGGTAAGTTCCTTGGCCTTTTCAAGGTCTTCATCCAGCACATATTGCTCATAGGCTTTAACAAACAAAGTGTGATCGAGCTCACGTTGAAAATTCAGGTAAGCCACATCGCGCGTTTGTTTTAGGCGCGATATTTGTTGCTGCAATTGAGTAATGCGGCTTTCAAGGCTATCCATTAGATTGCCTGCCTGACGGTTATAGGTAACATGCTGGGCATGAACCTGCACAAGCTGCAGTGCAGTCATAACCATTAAAAAAAACACAGGTATTACCTTACGATGTGGCATCCGGACAAACGCTAAATACACCGGGTATACGGATTTTATAACCGAAGGTTAGATGATCATCATCAGACGTTGGGAAAGGCTCTGCCCATCCTGCTTTTGAGAATGTTCAGGTCGTTTTTCAAACCGGCAACGGTTTTGATAAGCTCATCCGGCGGGATCATGGGATCGGGAATTTCGGAGCTGATATAGTTTACAAATTTCCAAACTTCTTTTATTTCACTGGCATTTACATCAAAAGGCTCATATACAGGATTCAGAGAATACAGCCTGAGTTTATGTTCTGTTTCGAGGAGGTTTTCCACTATTTTAAATACAATACCATCGTCGATGGTAAAAACAATGTATCCGTGTCCGTTGACAAGGGTATTCCAGTCCTGAACAAATTCGCCGGTTACATAGGAACCATCGGGAATGGGCAACATGGAATCGCCATTAAGCTGAAAGGTGCGGTATTTTTTCTGACGCGACAGAAATGGCAGCCTGAACACAGGAAGCTCTTTGATGAATTCCGGATCGGCAAAGCCAGTGGCATAGCCCGCTTTAGCCTTTTCCGAGACCAGTTCGATATTTTCCTCATTTTTAGAGTTGATCGTAGTGGCCAGTACCCGCAGGTTACTGCCCTTAAGGTACACGTCGCCTCCCCTTTCGAGTTGCGAGAACTGGCTTTCGGTAAGCGTGCGCAGATCGATTTTCAGCAGCGTGTCGACTGCCACTCCGTAATATTTGGAAAAGGCAACCAGGGCCTGGATGGTGGGCAGACTCACCTCGTTTTCGTACCCGCTGAGGGTGGAACGCTTCATGTTGAGGGCAAAGGCCACGTCGTCCTGCGTGCGGCCCTTGCGCTTGCGGAGTAGTTTGATGTTGGTGGAGAAGTACATTGTTGTATGATTAATTTGATACTGGATACTGGATGCTAGATACTGGATGTGTGGGAGTTGGGGAATTGAGTGTGGGCATGTGAATGCTGGATACTGGATGTGTGGGAGTTGGGGAATTGAGTGTGGGTATGTAAATGCTGGATACTGGATGTGTGGGAGTTGGGGAATTGAGTGTGGGTATGTAAATGCTGGATACTGGATGCTTGATGTGTGAGTGAAGAGGAACGGGTATAGTGCATGAAAAGAAAGCTGCACTTATGGCATCCAAATCTCACCCTCACGCCCCTATACCCACACATCCAGCATCCAGTATCAAGCATCGAGTATCCTTTTACACTTTTTTCTTGTAAATATAATATATTATGATTATATTATCAACATATAATTTGATTAAATTATAATCATTTTAATTATTTTTTTCAACAACACCCTTCATGCTCTTATTCTTATAAGCATGTACGCATCTCCCATTTCCCACACCCCTGCCTACCAAAAGTCAAATCCCAACGCCCAAATCCCAACGCCCAAATCCCAACACTCACACATCCAGCATCCAGTATCCAGCATCCAGTATCCAGTATCTACCCCATGCTTTTTTTTGAACCATCTGAAAATATAACGCGTCGAAACATCATCCACTTCGACCTCGATAGCTTCTTCGTGTCGGTGGAACGGCTGATCAACAGCAAACTCATGGGAAAGCCCGTGGTAATCGGCAGCCTGTCGGGCCGTGGCGTGGTGTCGAGTTGCAGCTACGAAGCCCGCAAATTCGGGGTGCACTCCGCCATGCCCATGAAAATGGCCAAACAGCTCTGTGCCGATGCCATTGTGGTGCGGGGCGACATGGATCTTTACAGCAAGTATTCCAACATGGTCACCGAAATCATTGCCGAACGGGCGCCGGTATATGAAAAGGCTTCGATTGACGAGCATTATATCGACCTCACGGGAATGGACCGGTTTTTCGGCTGCCAGAAATGGGCACAGGAAACACGCGGCAGAATTATTAAAGAAACCGGACTGCCCATATCATCCGGTTTGTCTGTTAACAAAACGGTTTCGAAAATTGCCACCGGCGAGGCCAAGCCCAATGGCGAAAAAGAGGTGCCGGGACAACTGGTAAAGCCCTTCCTCGATCCGCTGCCCATCAGCAAAATACCCATGATCGGCGAAAAAACCTTTCACCTGCTCCGGTCGATGGGTGTTGGAACCATTGGCACACTGAGCCAGATTCCGGTTGAGATGATGGAAAAGGTACTGGGCAAAAACGGCAT
>JAFGVG010000237.1 GCA_016938095.1 Bacteroidales bacterium | reverse complement strand
TGCAAATCAGTCGCATCATGCGGTGATATGTGCCGACACCGCCCATATTAACATTGACGAATGCGGGGCGCCTGAAAAGTTTACCGGCAGTAAATTGCTTACCATTGCCAGTTCGAATGGCAAAATCACCCCCGGAGAAGTCACGAAATTTTTTCATGGCATTGGCTTTGAACACCATGTACAACCCCGTGTGATTTCTATTAGTCAGCCAACCGAAATGGGAACCGTTTATAAGGTTGACGAAATAAAAGCGCTGGCCAAACTGGCCCATGATAACAATATGATTTTGCACATGGATGGTGCCAGACTGGCCAATGCAGCTGTCAGCCTGAATTTGCCTTTTAAGACTTTTACTGTAGATGCAGGGGTAGATGTTCTATCGTTTGGAGGTACCAAAAACGGTATGCTTTTTGGCGAATCGGTTGTTTTCTTCAATACTTCCCTGGCCAGAGAATTCAGGTATCGTCGTAAGCAGAGTATGCAACTGGTGTCAAAAATGCGGTTTATCAGCGCACAGTTCGAAACATATCTCGAAGCCGATGTATGGCGAAAGAATGCTCTGCACGCCAATGCTATGGCAAAGTTACTCTATGAAAAAGTCAGGCCTTTACCGGAATTGAGAATTACCCAGCCTGTTGAAGCCAATGCGGTATTTGTCATTGTCCCTGAGCGTATTATTTTACCGCTTCAGGAACAATACTTTTTCTACATGTGGAACGAAGATACATGCGAAGCAAGGTGGATGACCTCCTTCGATACCACGCCCGAAGATGTGGAAGGATTTGTGTTACAACTTCGTAAACTACTTGCCGGCTGATTCCGGCTTAGCCGGTGCAAATAGCAAGGAACTGTCGCCGTAACTAAGAAACCTGAAACGATTGCTCAGTGCGTAAGCATAAGTCTCTTTCCAGGCGTCCCCAATAAATGCGGCAATAAGCATCAAAAGCGTACTTCGTGGCTGATGAAAATTGGTGATCAACAAATCGGTGGTTTTGAAGTTGTATCCGGGAATAATCATCAGGGAGGTAGAAGCCATTGTATGCCGGAGACCATTTCGGTAAAGCCATTCCCTGAGGCTTTCAACCGATTGCTTAAGGGTATGGTGCGAAGGAAGGGTATAGGCTTCCCATTGGGCAATTTGTAACGCTTCCATGCTCATTGCGGGATTTACCAATGTTTTTACCCCAAGCCAGTATATGCTTTCAAGGGTTCTGACGGTGGTGGTACCAACCGCCATAGCCTTGTCGGGTATAGTTGCCAGCCGGTTCAGCAATTCATCTGACAAAGAAAAGAGCTCTGCATGCATCTGATGGTCTGCCAGCGAATCTGTTTTTATGGGTTGAAAAGTGCCAGCGCCGACGTGCAGGGTAACCTGATGGCAGGTAATTTGTTTTTCGGCCAGTTGTTTTAATACATGCGCTGTGAAATGGAGACCGGCTGTTGGTGCTGCAACGGAACCTTCGGTTGTGGAATAAACGGTCTGGTATCTTTCACGGTCAGAAGGTACAGCATCCCGCTTGATATAAGGTGGAAGGGGTGTTTTTCCGGCTTCATCCAGGATTTCTCCAAAAGTAACCTGATCATTATCCCAATGAAAATCCACTCTTACGGGATTACCGGCTTCCGCTGCTTTTTCGGCAGTGAGTATCAGGTTTTTTGCACCAACTTTTAATGGCATAAAAAGCTTGCCGCTGCCAAAACGTCTGAGGTTTCCGATCATGCAATACCAGGATGAACCATTAACAGATGATAAGGCCGACGCATAGTCCGCCGGATCAGCAGGCCTCAGGCAAAATATCTCAATTTGCGAACCGGTTTCCCTGATGAAAACCAATCGTGCTGGTATTACCTTTGAATTATTGAAAAACAAGTCACGTCCGGCGGGAAGATATTCAGCAAGGTTGAAAAAAACGTCTTCCATGATAAGACCATTAATATCTCTTATCAGCAGTCGTGAGTTATCCCTTTTCTGAACGGGGAACAAGGCAATCCGCTCTGCCGGTAGGTCGTAATTGTAATCGTTTGGATTAATTGCTGCAAATGATATCAATGTGTTAGGTTTTGGCCCGCAAAAATAGTTATTTTTGCATTTTTATTGCAAGAAGGTTATTATGGCTATGAAATTCAAAAGCGGCGATCGCGTAAGTTTCCTGAATGATGTCGGTGGCGGCGTTGTTAATCGCACCGAAGGCGTGTATGTATATGTGCTGACCACCGATGGCTTTGAAATTCCGGTTCCCGAAAAAGAATTGGTTTATTCGCGCGATTTTGTGCCCGAAGAGCGCGAAAGGGAAGAACCAAAAGTAAGCGCAATATCTCCCAAGCCCGAATCGCCTGCCAAAGAAAGAAAAAAGCCGGCAGAGGTTTTTGTTTTGCCTCAAAACCTTGTGTCCGATACGCCTGTGCAGTTGCTGCTGGGTTTTATTCCTGAGAACGAAGGACCTGTTTTTGCCAGTCCTGTTGCCTGTTATTTGGTTAACGATTCGGCCTATGCGGCCTTTTACAACCTTGGCCGAAAAGTAGCCGGTGTCTTTCACTACCTGGATTCAGGTTATATTGAACCGGATACTAAGAGATTCATTGCCGGTTTTGATCATACCGAATTGAGCAAAACCAGCGATTTGCATGTTCAACTGGTATTGCTCTGCAAAGGAAGGTATTTACCGCATCATCCTGTTGATGAAATGGTGAACTTAAGCCTGGTCAACTTTAGTAAGGAATCCTACTTTCGTGAAAATGATTATTTCAACGAAAAAGCTGTATTGTTTGAAATATCGGGCAGCAATAAGGTATTAGATTACGATGAAATCACAGTTCCTCCCGAGGTAAGAGAAATGAAAAGTAAGGCCGATGAAGTTGAGCCTGCCCGGCCGGGCAAAAAGGAACCGGCAAATGATACGCTTGAAGTAGATCTTCATTTCAGTGAAATCGACCAGAAAAACTCGCAACTGGCGCCTAATGCCATATTGGCACTACAATTGAGCCGTTTTCATTCGGCCATTGAGGAGGCCATCAGCAAAAACATGCGCAGGGTTGTTGTTATTCATGGATTTGGGCAGGGGACACTTAAAACACAAATAAGGAAAGAATTGCAGGAGAAGTATCCTTCATTTGTTTTTCAGGACGCTTCGTTTAAAGAATATGGTTTTGGTGCTACCATGATTCACCTGAATATTGATAAAAAGCAGTAGACCGCTCTGTCGCGCTCATCCGGTTTTACCGGCTGGGGGAGGAAAGTCCGGACAACGCAGAGCACCGCACTTCCGAAACGGAAGATGTTCGTGAGGGCATAGAAGCGAAGAAGAAAATGACCGCCGGGCATGGTTCGTGCGAGGGTTCGCCTTCGCTGAACCAATGCCGGGTAAGGGTGAGAAGGCAGGGTAAGAGCCTGCCAGTTATGATGGCGACATCATAAGCTGTTCGCCTTGCGGGTTGAAAGATCACGTATACCGGTGCCAAGGACTGCTCGTCCGATACCGGGGGGTAGATCGACCAGACAAATGACAGGGATCCTGCTTCTGAAAAGAAGTGGGAAACAGAATCCGGCTTACAAGTCTGCTGCTTTTTTTTTTTTTTTTTTATTTTCGTTTTTCGTTTCCTTGAGTTTAAAAATGATAACACAATACCCGGTATTTTCGTATCAATTGTTGTAATATAAACCCCGTAACCTGACATGTCGCTGCGCTATTTTGCCCTGACGTTCCTGACTAGCCTTTATATGTTTCAAAGCATATGGGCCAAACCTGTTGACGACAGAACGGGAGAACGTCCGATACTTGCAGCCGATAAAAAAAAGATTGAGGTTCTGATTAAAAAGGCTTCTTATCACGCTTCCATCCGTAGCGACAGTTGTGTTGTGCTGGCCAGCCAGGCACTTCGTTTTGCAAGGGCAAACAATTCCCATAAACTTGAGGCAGGTGCCATTGATGTACTTACCAATTATTACTTCGATACGGAACGATACCCGCAGGCGCTCGAAAATCTAAACCGGCTACTTGAATTATACACCATCACCGGCGATTCGGTACAGAAATCTTATGTTTACAATCTGCATGGCCTTACAAACTACAACATGGGCATTTACGACGAAGCCCGCAGGTCATATCAGCATTCGGTTCGATTGGCACTGGCATTGAAAGATGATGACCTGCTGGCTTTGTGCTATCAGAACATTGGCGTTTTGTATGATGCCTTGGGAAGACCTGATGAAGCCATGGAATACTATAACCAGGCACTTAACATATATCGAATCCAACGTAACAGGGAGGGCGAAGCCTCCATTATGCAAAACATCGGCATTATTCTAAGCGATGAAAAAAAGTATCGCGAAGCGCTAGGCTATTATCTTTCAGCATTGAAGGTATATAACGAGATTGGTGACAGTATTTCCATTGCCATGATGTATCTTAACCTGGGAAGTTCTTACGAAGAACAATCGGATTTTCGCAGGAGCCTCGACTATTACCGGAAGGCCCTTGATATTTCTGCCAGCAAAAACTATAAATATGGACTCGCTTACAGTCATATCAGCCTGGGTACCGTTTACCGTAAAACAAGGGAGTACCAGAAAGCCCTGGATCATTTGCAAAAGAGCCTGGAATACTCAAAGATGATTGCACTGGTTGAAAATGAAACCGATTGCTACCATGAATTGTCTGCTGTATACCAGGCACTGGGTGATTATAAAAGTGCTTTTGAAGTGCTTCAGAAATATGAAATAATGCATGATTCGTTATACAGTCAACAGGTTCAGCAAAGTGTTGCCGAAGTGGAAATGCGGTTTAAGACTGCCATGAAAGACCAGGAGATTGAAAATCTCCGGCTGGAACGACAGAAAGCCGTCAGGGATATGATAAGACGTACGATTGGATTATTTGCCATTGTATTGCTGACAGTAGTTATTGTTGCTGTAAGTGTGTACTATAGCCGGACACTTAAAAAGGCCAATAACAGGCTAACGAGTGAGGTGGAAGAGCGAATCAGGGCAGAAAAGGAACTGATCAGTATCAAGGAAAATCTTGAAGAACGCGTAATACAGCGCACACAGGAACTCGAAAAGGCAAAACTAAGGGCTGAAGAATCGGACAGGCTTAAATCGGCTTTTATTGCCAACATGAGTCACGAGATTCGTACTCCCCTCAACGCCATAACCGGCTTCTCAGGTCTCCTGCTCCGTAATGATATTTCACCTGAAAAACGAAAGGAATACAATGACCATGTGGTAAAAAACAACAAGATTCTGGTAAATATGATCGAGGACCTGATTGATACTTCCAAAATTGAATCGGGTAGTTTGCAACTTCACCCTTCACAGATTAACATCAACCAGTTTTTGTATCGTCTTAATGAGCCCATTATCGAAAACATGGCCCGGAAAAACAAAGCCTTTATTGATGTAGTGCTCGATAAGCCCGATCTGAAGGAAGAAACCATACAGGCCGACCCGGTAAGGCTTCAGCAGGTGCTGTGGCATCTGCTCGACAATGCAGTAAAGTTCACCCAGGAAGGTTCAATTCATTACGGATGTGTCGATAACAACAGTCATGTTGTTTTCTATGTTGAAGATACCGGCATAGGCATTCCCGAAGAAGCCAGTGAAATTGTCTTTGAGAAATTCCGTCAGCTCGATGAATCGGCAAAACGTAAATACGGGGGCACCGGACTGGGCTTGTATTATGCCCGGAAAATTGCTGAAAAGATGGATGGTAAGCTTTGGTTTGAAAACAAACTCGAAGGGGGATCGGTATTTTTTCTTTCCCTGCCAAGAAATCATTCACAAAAGAACATTTAAACCAAAGGACTATTATATAAAAATGAAGAAAGCCTTCATGCGCATGAAGGCTTTCCTATTGTTATGAGTTAATCGTTAGGGTTAATGCTGTAAAATTATAAAAATTGTTAATATAACCAACTTATTCGTATCATTTTGTTAAAAAAATGTAAGATGGTCTCATTTTCAATTGATTTACAGGATATAATGATGTTAATAACCTGTTCATTATACCCGCTGTTACATTTCCATCATTACTTTTCGCAGCTTAATCAGCTTCTCAAGGAGCTTTTCGAGCAAGTCGAGCCTTAGCATGTTGGCACCATCTGACTTAGCTTTGGCAGGTTCGGGATGGGTTTCCAGAAACAGGCCGTCAGCGCCAACCGCTATGGCGGCCTTGGCAAGGGTCTCAATCATGTCGGGCCTGCCTCCTGTCACACCGGAATCCTGATTGGGTTGTTGCAACGAATGGGTAATATCCATAACAACAGGAAATCCGAATTTCTTCATCTCGGGAATGCCCCTGAAATCAACTACCAGGTCGTGGTATCCAAACATGGTTCCCCTGTCGGTAAGAATTACCTGATTATTTCCGGCCTGAAGAACCTTATCGGCAGCAAAGCGCATTGAATCTGGCGATAGAAACTGACCTTTTTTTATGTTTACCACTTTGCCGGTTTTGGCAGCTGCAACCAAAATATCGGTTTGGCGACATAAAAAGGCCGGAATTTGTAATACATCCACATACGCAGCAGCCATTTCAGCTTCATCTGCGGCATGTATGTCGGTTAATACCGGAATAGACAGATTTTTACGAATATCTCCCAGTATTTCAAGTCCTTCTACATCGCCTAATCCGGTAAAGGAGTCAGAACGTGAGCGATTGGCTTTTTTATAGGAACTTTTATAAATATACGGTATTTTCAACCTATCGGTAATATCAATGATCCTTTCCGCTATTTCAAAGGAAAGCTCCCTGCTCTCAATAACACATGAACCGGCGATGAGAAAGAAGTTGCCGCTGTTGGCATGTCTGATCTGGGGAATTGATGTTAGCACTTCCATGACTGCTATATTATTGGTAGTTGTATTTGTTTTTCCATATACTGGCCAGGTGCTTTTTTATTTCCTGCTCCCGGGGATTGTCCTGCGGATGATATAATATCTTGTTGCTGATTTCTTTAGGCAAAAATTCTTCCAGGGTGAAATTACCTTCGTATTGGTGGGCGTATTTATAGCCTTCGCCATACCCAAGATCTTTCATGAGTGAAGTGGGGGCATTGCGAATGTTTAGTGGAACCGGAAGATCTCCTTTTTCTTTCACAAGGGCAATGGCTTCATCAATAGCCAGGTATGATGAATTGCTTTTAGGGGATGTAGCCAGGTAAATGGCTGTTTCCGAGAGAATAATGCGCGACTCGGGCCATCCAATCAGGTTGATTGCCTGGAAGCACGAAGTGGCCAGAAGCAGGGCATTTGGGTTGGAAAGTCCAATATCCTCAGCTGCCAATATAACCATGCGCCGTGCAATGAATTTTGGATCCTCGCCGCCTTCTACCATTCGGGCCAGCCAATATACTGCAGCATTGGGATCGCTGCCACGTATTGATTTAATAAATGCAGAAATAATGTCAAAGTGCTGTTCACCGTTTTTATCATAAAGCGCAATCTTTTCCTGCACTATCTCCATCACAGCCTTGTCGGTAATCACAATATGATGAGGGCTCGCTGCCACCAGGGTATTGACAACCAATTCGAGCGTGTTCATGAGCTTCCGTGCATCGCCCCCTGACAGTTTAAACAGGGCTGTTGTTTCGATAACATCAACAGAAAGCTGCTTCAGGTAGAAATCCTCGGTTAGCGCACGGTTCAGAATTCTGGAAAGTTCTTCTTTCCCCAGGGGCTTGAGAATATATACCTGACAACGCGACAGGAGGGGAGGAATAACTTCAAACGAAGGATTTTCAGTGGTGGCACCAATAAGCGTAACTACACCCTGTTCTACCGAACCCAGCAAGGAATCCTGTTGCGACTTGTTAAACCGGTGTATTTCATCAATAAACAATACCGGGCAGGGTTTGTTGAAAAACAACTGCTGCCTGGCTTTTTCAATGGTTTCCCTTACATCTTTTACACCGGCATGAACAGCACTGAGTTGATAGAATGGCCTGTTCAGGCGACTGGCAATAATCCTGGCAAGTGTGGTTTTGCCAACACCGGGAGGTCCCCAAAGAATAAAAGAAGGAATCAGGCCGCTTTCAATACTGGTTCTGAGTATAGCCTTTTCTCCGACAAGATGTTCCTGGCCCACATAACTATCAAGGTCAGCAGGCCGCATACGGTCAGCAAGCGGTTGATTGGTATTCATTTTAAAAGGCAATGTTCGCGGGTAAAATTACCATTAAGTTTGAAACTAAGGACAAAATTCGCTACGAAACATGAACAGTCTTGTCCTTTATTATTATTTTTATGGCTTCATTGCTGTTCCATGAAAGAAAAAGTTGTTATTGTTACAGGGGCATCCTCGGGCATCGGACTTGCCACTGCAACTGCCTTTGCTAAAAACGGTGCCAAAGTAGTGCTTGCCGCCCGCCGGAAAGATACACTCCATGAAATTGAAACTTCTCTCAAATCCTCGGGCTATGAAGCCTTTGCCATACCAACCGACGTCTCCAGGGAAGA
>JAFGVG010000236.1 GCA_016938095.1 Bacteroidales bacterium | reverse complement strand
GATTCTGAATTATTCTTGCTCATAGTGCATTCAAGATTTTAATTATTTATTACTTGCGGCAATTGATGGATTTGCTGCCAGAAAATCAGCGATCAGCTTTTTCTGCACATCATTCATATCTACAAGTGCATACAGGGCTATATTGGTAATGGCCATCTCATCGAGAATATCCACTACATTCTTGTATTTCACACCTTCGTATGCACTGATCAGTACAACAGGACCTGCTTTATCCTCACGCATAAAACGTTTACGCTGAGCGTCAACCGAATCACGGGGCATTTCAATTTTTCCTGTTACGATATCCTCGTTCATCTGCTCAATTTTGGTAAACAGATCTTTATTGCGTTCCAGCAATACCTTGCGGATGCCGTCGTCGCTGAAGTCGGTAGGCTTAAGTTCAGGAATTTTACCTTTGGCAGGATCAGCCAGACCATTATACCATATAATCTTGTCGTTTCCTACCAGGATAATATTCAGCGCCTTGCTGTCGTCAACTTCAGGTTGTTTCTCCTGAGTTTTCTCATCCTGTTTTTCAGGAAGAACAATCTCCATAACCTTTGCTTTGCTAAAGGCTGTGGTGAGCATAAAAAAGGTAAGCAATAAGCAGGCAAGGTCCACCATCGGCGTCATGTCGATGTGCGTGCTATGCCTTTTCGATCGCTTTTTTCCTTTTTGTTTGCCGCCTTCGTTTTGAATTATTTCAGCCATTTTTTCTACTTTAAAGGTTTTCCAACTCTATGTCAACAGCTTCTAGATTGGTCGTCAGGTTGAATTTGTTGACCTTGTTATCCTGCAATATATCAATCACCTTTTTCACTGCTTTATAATCCGCGGCCTGATCACCTTTAAGGGCAACCTCAAAATCAGGATTGTAGTTACGTGCAAACCTTATCCAGTACAGCAATTGGTTGTCAGTTGAATCCATCGGAATACCTGTATGCATGGCATCACGCTTTTCGGAATCCTTTTCGTTGATCCAGTCATGCATCTTCGCCATTGGAAGCGCAAAAGAACTCATCCCTTCGAAACGTGTGTATTCTTCAGGTGTGAATGTCATCTGGTACTGATAGGCCATGGCATTTAAAATTTTCCTGCGGAGATGTTCCGAGGTATCAACGCCATTGTCAACATTGAAAAAGACAACGTTATCCTCTGACACTGTAATGGTAATGATATGCTTTTCCGGAGAGGTTTTATTTGACACCGAGTACGGTGTATCAACCTCTACAGCTTCTTGCGCACGAAATGTAGCAGTCAGAATGAAAAAGACGAGCAGCAGGAAAAATAAGTCCACCATCGGCGTCATGTCGATGCGCGGCGCTTGTTTTGACATTTTAATTTTTCCCATAGTCTCAGATTTTTAAGTGCGTGAAATCACGCTTTTCAATACTCATCATTTGCATCCTTATTTCTTCAATGATGCAGCAAAGGTTTGTGTCAGACTGAAACCAGCTTCGTCAATTTTAAAAGTCATGCTGTCCACACGGGTCTGATAGTAGTTGTAGAAAATCAGCGCCAGGGTAGAACCGGTAATACCAAAAGCAGTGTTAACAAGTGCTTCGGAAATACCTGTTGCCAGTGCCAGTGCGTCGGGAGCACCTGCGGTTGCCAAAGCGCCGAATGCACGGATCATACCAAGCACTGTGCCAATAAGACCAACAAGCACGGAAACCGAAGCAATGGTTGACATGATAACCAGATTCTGCGAAAGAACAGGCAGTTCAAGTGCAGTTGCTTCCTCGAGCTCTTTCTGCAATGCCAGTACCTTCTGGTCATTCATCAGTGTTTTATCGTTTTGCAAATCCCTGTATCTTGCCAAACCGGCTTTCACAACGTTAGCAAGGGAACCCTTTTGTTTGTCGCACAGTTTCGAAGCTTCTTCAATCTTATCATCCCTCAGTAAGTCGCGGATATTACGTACAAAGGCATTCAGGCTTCCACGACCTTTAGCCCTGGCAAGCATAATAAACCTTTCAACCACAAATGACAGCAGGATCAGATTGATCGCAATCAGGATGGGTACAATAAAACCACCTTTGTAAACAATACCGAGATAATTTCCCTGGATGGGGTGACCTTCGCGGTTTCCTCCGTCGAAGTTAACCGGATTACCCATGACCTTGTCGAAAATAAACCAGGCAGCCACCAAACACAGCACCATAACCGCAATAACAAATGTCGATTTCAATGCTTCTTTTAAAGATTGTCCTTTCATGTTCAATTATTATTTAAGTGTATAAATAGTTATTTGTATTTATTTTAGAGATTACAAAGAAAGTAATTTTTTTATACAATGAAAATGAATGTAGCTATTTACTTTTGAGCATTGATAACTTTGTTTACGTTCTGTAAGCCTTCTTTGATGTCGCTCCGGTTCGGATCGAGTTCAAGAATCTTAAGGTAATTGTCCCTTACTTCGGGCCAGTTTTTCTCCTTGGAAGCAATCATGGCCATACCACTGAAAGCATTGATTTTCCAATCCTTGTTTGCGGGGTCAAGTTCACTCATTTTACGGTACCAGTCCTTTGCCACGTCGTAGTTCTTTTGGGTAAGATTATAGTACCCGAAGTAGGAATAAGCTTCCTGCATAGCGTTTTTATACTTGACAGTTTCAGTACCAATCTGGTTGATCATGGCCTCGAAAAACGGAGCAGCAAGCCCCTGGGTATTATCGGGGTCCATGCTCGAAGCAGCGCGTGCCTGCCATAAATATGCGTCAATGTTTGTGGGATCCTTGGCGATAATCTGGCCAAATGCTTCCTGTGCATTGGCAAAATCCTTCATGTAGTAATAAGCCCTTGCAATGTAAATCGGATCAGGTTTACCTTCCCACCCTTTTTCAGCTTTCAGCTTGAACATTTCAATGGCTTCAGGGTAACGGCGTGAATAGTAGTAGTTGTTGGCAATTTCAGCCAGCAGTGCCTTATCGTTTTCATCCATTGCATAGGCTTTCTTCAGGTTTTCAAAAGCCTTGTCGAGCGTAACCGAATCTTTATCGGCAACTTTATAAAGAATACGGCCATAATAAGCATAGTCGCGGGTGATGATGTTGTCAGGACTGGCATTTTTAAAGAACTTTTCCATATAAGTCCTTGCCTTGTCGTATTCCTTGTTCTCGAAACTGCAATAGCCGGCCACCCTGTTGAGGTAATTCCGCGATTCGTCTACCTTGAGGATCTCCTCGTACACCGCAATAGCACTTGCATAGTCCTTGGCCCTGAAAAGTGAGTTGGCATAACGCAATTTGGCAGGGGTTGTATTGCCCGATAACTGCATAAATTTGTAAAAATTCTGCTTGGCCATGTCGTGACGTCCTGCCATGGACCAGAGTTCACCCAGACTTCTGTAAACAGGTGCAAAAGTCGAGTCGATCTGCTGTGCTTCCTCGAAATAAGGACGGGCAGCATTAAGATTCGGAACCCGCATATAGATATTGCCGATTTTGATTTTTGGCAAAGGTGATTTGGGATCCTTATTCAATGCCTGGTTGTAATTGAATAGTGCATTGGAGGCATCGTTCTGTCTGATGTATACATCACCTTGTGTAAGGTAAATGTTCGGATCGGCCGGGTTGATGATCTTGGCCCGTTCGAGGTAGGCATGTGCCTTTTTGAACCTGGTTACCTTACCATACAGCTGAGCACCAGCCAGTTTAGTAAGGATAACAGCTTTGTCGGGGGTGTACTCCTTTTTCTTCAGCTTAAGCGGAACAGCAGCTTCGGCGGCATTGAAAAACACATCGGCTTTGGTTGTATCACTTGTCCTGAGAAGGGTAATAGCTCCCATCCCTATCTGATTCAATACATTGGCAGGAGCCTGTTTGATTCCGTTCTGAAAAACTGCTTCAGCCTTGCTGGCAAATTCATCCAGCGAATTTGAAAAGGTATCGGAAAGGTAATCCTGAAGTAAGGCTTCGCCCAGGAAATAATAATTATCACCATTGGCAGGTTCCTTTTTTATCAGCTCCTCCAACACTTTCTCCGCCTCCTCATATTGCTGACTGTTAATCAGTTTCAGGGCTGTAGCCAGATCCTGACTAAAGGCATTCAATGAGATCAGGCAACATAACAAAAAGGTAATAGGTTTCATTGTAAATTCATATTAATGGTAAATAATCTATTCTTTTCTGACCTGAACCAGCCTTATGGGCATGGTTGCCGGCAACATTCCCATTTTCAGCACAATACGCTGTCCCTGGTCGTGTGCAAGGAAATTAATGAACCCTGAACCCAATCCGCTGAATGTTTCACGACTGATGGCATACACCTCGCGGATAAAAGGATACGACTGATCGGAAATATAAGCCGGGTGAGGGGTATAAAAATTACTGCCCTCGGAATATACTTCGGGCGTGGTGGCCACCACATTCACCCTGCTCAGGAAATTATGGGTGATGGAATCGTCCGGATCGCTTATCCAGTTTACACTAATGATGCCCAATGCGTTGGGATTTTGTTCAACGTAATCGATAACCGCAGGATTGGAACCGGCCGAGTAACAATAATCCGGCAATGTATCAATGTTGAACTTGTTCATCAGGTAACGGACATTGGAAGACCCCTGGTTGTCAAACACCACCTGTATGTCGCCCTTTTTGGAGACAGGGTTTACCTGGTTCCAACGGGTAACTTTGCCGTTCAGAATATCCCTGATGGTGTTGTACCTGATTTGGGTATCACCATTACTTTTATTCACTACAAAAGCAACAGCATCCCAGGCAATATGGGTAGTCTTGGGATGATAGAGCTTTGCATTCAGAAAAGCTTCTTCGCTGGCTGAAAGTTTCCGGCTTGTAATCATAAGCCTTACCGAATCATCCATAAACAACTTCAGGATACTATCCTCCGAAGCCCCGATGGCGTTGATATTGGCATACTTGTAAATGCTCTCAAAAACCACAATCTCCGAATCAATAAGCAACTGATAAGCTTCATCAACAGCAATTTTAATATTGCCACGGGTTGGGGTCTCCTTACTGAGCTGCTTTTCGTTGTACTTACTGCCGCATGATGACAGGGCTGCTAACAATAACAGCAACAGAATCGATAGGCTAAAAGTCGGTTTCATTGTCGTATTCCTTTCGTTGTTTACTCTTCTGGTATATGATGACCGATCTGAAAACACCATACCCTATTACCGTTATACCAAAAATCGTGCGAAACTCTTTAGGAATGGAAAATTTTGCCATTACCGGCGAATAGATCATATATAAGCCGGCAACCACAAACATTGCAGCTACAACATAACCAAAAAGCGTCATGAAATCCGGCAGGAAATTCTTCTTTGTCATTTTTTCTGTTTTTAGGTAAACGGTTCTCTTTTCTTGCGCCACCTAAAATTTAAGAGGCGTAAATATATAAAAAAGTTGTAAAAAAAAGCTGAAGCAGGAAAATCCTGCTCAATTATTCACCTAATCTTCAGGATGTATCATCATATTTTCCAACCGCGACGACCATAAGCTGTTTATTCTATGGATGCAAGGCGCTGATGCATTCCATAAAAAAATAACAAATTTTAACATTTCGGGCACTGAAAAACTCAGGCAATTTTCCGGTAACGCCAGTTAGCCAGCGCTATAAAAACAACCGCCATGACAAACATAATCAGCAGATCGGCTTTTATGTCACTTATCCCCGAGCCTTTCAGCAATATCATCCGGTTGACCCTTATAAAATAAGCAATCGGGTTCATCAGGTTTATGTCTTTTGCCCAATCGGGCAGGCTCTCTTCGGGCGTAAAGATACCACTCAGCATGATCAACGTTACCAAAACAAAAAAGTTGAGAAACTGAGCTTGTTGCTGGGTTTGCGACATGGTTGAAATGAGCAGGCCAATTCCTAGCATGGCGGCCATATACAGGGCAGCGTAACCAAACAAAAGCATCAGACTGCCCTCCATTGGAATGTCGAACATCATTTTACCGATAAGCAAACCCAGGGCTAACTCAAACATGGCGATAATCCAGAAGGGTACCAGCTTTCCGGTTAAAAATTCCACTTTCCGGATGGGGGTCACATTGATCTGTTCAATATTGCCCATTTCTTTTTCCCTGACAAGATTTAACGAGGTGAGAAACATACCGATTACCGTAAGTAAAATGGCAAGAATACCCGGAACCATATAGTACTTGAATTCCAATTCAGGATTATACCAGAAACTATATTCGATATTAATATTTTTAGGCGTAAAATGGCTTCGGACCATTTCACCTTTTTCTGTTAACACCTCCAGGTTGTATTCAGCAATGACCTGCAAGGCATAGCCATTGATAAGGCCGGCCGTCAAGCCGTTTACAGCATCAATGAGTACCTGCACCTCTGCCCCCTCACCGCGTACCAGTAGTTGTCCGAACCCCTTGGGAATAACCAATATCATATCGGTTTTATTATGCAAAAGATCTGCCTCCGCCTCTGACACTGACCAGGTGTATTTTACAGGCGTGAAAAACGAATTGTTTGAAAACCTGCTTCCCAGTTTTTCAGACAGGGTTGAACAGTCGTTATCAACCATAATAAAGCGTACATTTTTCATATCGAGGGTGGCTGCATGCACCAGAATAATCAGTTGCACAAAGGGCAGCAGGAAAATTACCGGGATCATTATCCTGTTTCGGAAAATTTGTTTAAATTCCTTTTGTATGATGTAAAAAGTATTGTGCATGGTTTTGTTTATAATCTTGTTTTAAACCTTACCGCGCTCACCACAAAAAAGAAAACGAGCATTCCTGCCAAAACCAGCACTTCTTTCCACACGGCTGTTATACCCGCGCCCTTTATCATTATGCCTTTTACGGCAGTGATAAAGTACTTGGGCGGCATTAACTGGCATAGCCACTGCAGCACAAGCGGCATGTTCTCTACCGGAAATATAAAGCCCGATAACAGGAGGGTTGGCAACAACAAGGCAAAAGCTGCGATAAACATGGCCTGAATCTGCGTACGGCAAAAAGTGGATATCATAATGCCCAGCGAAAGCGCAACGGATACAAAAAGCATGGTTACGGTAAACAGCAACAGCAAACTACCCCTTAACGGCAGCTCAAAAATCAAATACCCCATTAATATAATGATCACCGCGTTGATGCAAGAAAGCAAAACATAAGGCATTGCTTTGCCGGCTATTATCAATAAAGGACTAAGGGGTGACACCAGCAGTGTTTCCATGGTTCCTGATTCCCTTTCGCGGGTAATGGTAATGGATGTCATCATGGCGGAAACCAGCATCAGCACCAGTGCCATGGTACCCGGTACAAACATGAATGCGCTTTTCAGATCGGCATTGTAAAGCATGCGAACTCTTGAATCAATCACCGGCTGGTGTTCCTCATATTGATTTGCTTTCTCCAGATAGGCCTGCACAATACCCCGGGTGTAATTAACGATCAAACGGGCAGAATTCGGGTCAGAAGCATCGGTAATCAGCTGTATACAGGCCTTTCTTTCTTTTTCGAGCCGCTCAGCAAAGTTCTCCTCAAATACCAGCACCTCACGTATGGACCCTGCCTGAAAAGCAGGTTCAATTTCGGCTGTTGTGGTAAGATACCGGTCACATTTAAAAAAACCCGATGCCAGTATATCACTGGTAATTTCACGTGTCACCTGATCTCCGGACTTATCGAGTATGGCAATGCTAACATCTTCAATTTCATTGCGGATTACAAAGCCAAAAATCAGAATTTGCACAACAGGCAGACCGAACAATACCACCAATGTGCGAACATCGCGGACAATATGGAGAAATTCCTTCTTAACAAAGCCCCAAAAAGGGTTCATGGTGTTGATATAGGTTTATGGGTCCGCATAAAAAGTCCGATGATCGAAGCCGTCATTGCGAACGAAGTGAAGCAATCTATTGCTTCGGTCTTACTTCCCTTACAATTACAGGGAAAGACTTTTTTCACAGTCCCATACACCTAGTTACAAACTTTATTTCAATTGGCAATACATTATTCCCGGTTTTTGATGGTTAATCAGCAGTTGTTCTGCCATGACAGGATATTGGTCTTTACCTTTTCAGATAACATGTTTCTTTAATGCATGCAGGAAAAAACTCTTTTTCATGCGTGAAAGCGGCACCTGAGCGGAATCGGTCATTTCAACATACCCCCCGTCGCGCCTGACATAGGATTTAACATGTTGAAGATTAATCAGGTGTGAATTATGAACCCTGAAAAAACCATTGTTTTCGAGCAGGTTGTGATAATCGTTCAGGCATTTTGAAACCAAATACTTTCGTTTTCCGGTCAGATAAAAACAGCAATAGCTTCGATCGGCCTCAATACGTATAATTTCATCGATAACCACAAACTCAAAGCCACTGTTGGTAGGAATGGAAATTTTTTTAAATCCGTTGCTTAAGTTTTCGAGCAGGCCATTAATAAGGTTCCGCTCATTACGCAAATGTGACCTGCCTGCTTTGTTTACCGCTTCAATGAGTTCAGCAATATCAACGGGTTTCAACAGATAGTCGATGGCACTGTAACGAAAAGCCCTTATGGCATGTTCGTTATAGGCAGTAACAAAAATCACTTCGAAATCGCGCACCGGGATCCGGTTTAACAATTCAAATCCGCCACCCGAGGGCATGGCGATATCAAGAAAAACCACATCGGGCTTTCTGGAGGCTATTTCAATCTGTGCATCGTCGATATTGGTTGCGTTTCCGACTACCTCAGCATCCGGACAATGCTGTCTTATTGCCCCGGTTATCAGGTCGATGGCATCCTGTTCGTCATCGATGACTACAATCTTGAGCATAAGGCTAATTCAGAATTGGTAAATACATTTCAACACGGGTACCGACAGGTTCATTGAACCTGTTCTTAAGGTCAATATACTTGATATCCAGTTTGTTTCCGTATAACGACCTGAGCAGTTTCATCCGCTCCTGCGTAATTGACGATCCAAGGGAAATATGATTGGGTAAAAGACGTTGTTTTAGTTCCCCGGCTTTGGCCCTCCCAATCCCGTTATCCTCAATGGTACAAAAAATAGCCTGATCAGAAAGGTCAAATGAAACAGCGATTTTCCCCTTCCCCGCTTTATTTTGAATACCGTGCCACAATGAATTTTCAACAAAGGGTTGAATCAGCAGTGAAGGAATTTTGAATTGCAAAGGATCAATCTTTTCGTCCACGGTTATGGTGTATTCAAATTTCTCCTTAAAACGAATGGACTCGAGTTTCAGGTAAAGGTTAAGCATCTCTATCTCATCCTGCACCGACATGTATTGGTATTGTGAACTTTCAAGAATCTTGCGCATCAGTCGTGAAAACTTGGTCAGGTAATTAAGTGACTTTTCGGCATCATGCTGAAAAATGTACGATTGAATTGAGGTCAGGCAATTGTATACAAAATGCGGATTCATTTGCTGGTTGAGGTTCTTTTGTTTTAACTCAACGATTTTATTCCTGGTAAGCAGGCGTTGATGCCGGACGATAAGCAGTGTAATGACAAATATTAGGGTGAAAAATGCGCAGATCGAAAAAATGGTACTTCTGGCTTTGTTAATGCGAATCCGCTGCACCTCGTTCTCTGCTTTCAGCAACTTGTTCTCGTGCTCCTTTCGCTGTGTCTCATAGGCTGTTTGGACTTCAGCTATCTGCTGACTGATTTTCACATCGTTGATTTCCCTGTCTGCCGCATGAAATTTTATGAAATGTGCAAGTGCATTTTGCTGACGCCCGCGTACCGAATCGAGTTTGAACTGATAGTAATGGTAATCCCTAAGTGCTTTCAGATCGCTTGATGCATTAATCAGTGCAAAGCATTTGTTAAGATTTGCCTGGGCAAAATCATATTGTCGCGACCTGATCTGTAACCCAACTATACTCAAAAGGGTCATCGACTGCGCATTGATATCATCGGATTTCACCAGAATCTCCATTCCTTCGTTAAGCAAGGTGGTGGCATCGCTAAGGTTTCGGGTTTCAGCATAAATATCGCCCAGGGTTTGGTAATTCAATCCAATTCCATACTCATTGTCAATTTCCTTATTAATGGCAACGGCCCGCTGACAATAGTTCAATGCCTCGGAATACTTCTTAAGTTGCCGGTAGGCTATGGCTATGTCATTGAGCGTATTCGCCAGGTATACCTTATCGCCACATAGTTCAATAGCTTCTAAGGCTCTTTTGTAGTTGGTAATAGCGGCACTATAGTTGCCAGCCTTCATATTGATCTGTCCGATATTGGAATAAAAATAGGCTTCAACCCACAATGCCGGCTTGTTGCCAAATTGTCCAATGGTGGCAGGTAAAGTACCATGTTGTTTCATCTGTTCAATCAGTCTGATACCTTCGTGTGCAAACCGCAAAGACAAATCGAGACGCCCCGATAACATGTACAGGTAATTCAGGTTATTGTAAATGCGGATCTGTTCAAGGGTATCTTGTCGCTCGCGGTCGAGCAGCATCGATTTGTTATAATAATACAGGGCCTCGTTAAACTCACCATTCAATACACAGGCATTGCCATAAAGGGCATAATAATCATACAAATTGCTGCTATCCTGACTTTTGGATACAGCAATAAGCTTGTGCAGTAAGTTTTTACTGAGGACGGGATCGCTCCGAGAATAAAACCTGGCAGAATCATACAGTGTTTTAAGAACCGACGAATCCTGCTGTATGATGTCAATACCGAAATCCTCGCTCATGGAAAAATCGGGCAAACCAAAGCCTGCCTTAAGCT
Organism: Bacteroidales bacterium; assembly: GCA_016938095.1. Classification (GTDB taxonomy): domain Bacteria; phylum Bacteroidota; class Bacteroidia; order Bacteroidales; family UBA10428; genus UBA5072. The sequence continues at coordinate 3,356 of JAFGVG010000236.1, read as the reverse complement.
GAATTATCAGCAGCATAAAAATCAGCAGTCTGGAGGTTGCAGGTTTTCTCATATTGGGTTTATTTATCAGGTTCCCGTTACTGCCCGGATTATTGCACCACCACCTTTATGACCTTCAGGAAAGCAAAACCCCTAAAGATTCATCCGGATAAAGAACAGGGGGTCAAATATTATACCATCATACTCAATTCATTATATCACTGATATATAAAACAAATTTCATCAGGAACGATAAAACGGATCCTGATGAAATTTGTACGCTTTTGAAACAGAAAATGTACGAATACGGACACTTTGTTGGATACTATGTGCTAAAGATTTGGATTAGTGTCTGTTTCTTTCTTCGGAAGGGGTAATATGAGCCTTTGCGAATCCCACGAAATATCGCCGACATTATGCTGCCAGCGCTTGTTATCATGAAGCCTGTGTCCTTCAAAGATCAATTCCTTGTAACGTTCCAGCCTGATCTCATCGATGGTTACTTCGGGCATTCCGGTAACATCTATGCCAGCCCGTTGCCGGATAATAGCAATGTCTTCGGTAGGAGAATTGTCGCCTGTTATTGCCCCACCCTGATCGAGTAGCATCTGATTTGCTTCGGCACGGGTCAGGTACATTTCAGCAAGCCTTATAAAAGTCGTATTGGTCTTATAATCGAGCCACTTAGCTGTGTAAATACCGCGGGGCCTTTGTCCAAACCCTACATAGAACATGCTTTTTATATCACTGGCAGCGTAAACATCGGATTGAACAATGCCACGCAGGTCATCAACATCGTATATCGATGCAATAAAATCTTCGGAAATCACCATTTCCGAGCGACCAACTTCTTCGGTACTGGCATAAAATGTAGCCATACCATCGTTGCTTGACCCTTCGTTATCAAGTTCTGTCTGTTGCCACGTCATGATATCCTCATCCGTATTAATGGTTTGGTTATAGGCAAGAAAGGGTTCCTTTGTCAATTCAAACATACCTGAAGTGATCACAGAATCAGCCATGGCAGCAGCTTTTTGAAAATCGTCAATAGTAAGATAAAACCTCGAAAGCATTGCAAAAGCTGCATATTTATTGGCATAGAAAGTTTCTTCATCAGGCAAAAGCCGGGATGCCAGTAAAAGATCGTTTTCAACCAGATCAAAGACTTGCTGTACGGTTGCTTTGGAAGGGTATGTAATCTGATCGGGGTGCATTACACCTTCGGTTACCAGCGGAACAGCAAGGGAGGAAATAGCCCCGCTTCCATAGGGAAGACTGAAAAACCTTACCAGGTCGAAATACAGCGTGCCCCGGATAAACCTAACGTGACCTTCAAGTTCGGCTCGTTTTTCAGGATCTTCAATAATATCAAGATTTTCGAGCACCAGGTTGCAACCATTGATCGAACGGTAAGCATATCTCCATGAATCCTCGGAATAGTAGAATGTAGGGACAAGCGATTTGTTGCTCAAATCGTGAAACTCTTCGTATGTTCCCAGAAACAGTATCTCGCCCGTATCAGGCAATAGTTCAGCAATATGATACCAATACCGGCCGTATATATAACGTGCATTTGCATAACTGCCGTTCATCAGGCTTTGCAATCCATCGGAAGTGCGTATGGCTTCGTCGATATCATCATAGTAAGTAGGTTCAATATCCAGCTTTTCTGTACAACCCAGGCCAAAAGCCAGAAAGAAACACAATAGGATCATATTTTTCTTCATAATGCTAACAATTTGAAATTAGAAAGTGATGTTGATTCCAGCAGTCAACCCCTTTGCCTGGGGTGTTGAGTAATATTCAACCCCCTGCTGCACATTTAGTGAGGTCTGAGAGCGGTTGGTACCGGTGGCAGTTACTTCAGGGTCAAAACCATCGTATTTTGTAATGGTAATCAGGTTCAAACCCGAAATGTAAATCCGCAACTTTTTTAAAGCCAGCTTACTAACCAGATCTTCCGGCAGTGAATACCCCAGTGTAAGATCTTTCAATCGTATATAACTCCCATCCGCGATATACCGTGATGACATTCTGTCGCCATTGCTCTCACTAAAGCGAGGCTGAGGCACATCGGTAATGTCGCCGGGTTGCTGCCACCTTCTCAGCTGATCTTTGGTCTGGTTGTCGAGCCATCCGGCGTTGTTTGACATATAAACACCATGCATTTTGTACAAATCGACATCCTGCACAAACTGAAAGAATATATTCAGGTCAAATCCTTTATAGGTAAAACTGTTGGATAGACCACCGAAATAGCGTGGATTAGGATTTCCAACATTTCTGAACTCAGCTGATGCATAGTCGTTGGTAGTTTCGCCATTGGCCATGTAGTACAATGCGTCGCCATTATCAGGATCTACCCCTGCATACTCAGGCATATAGAAAAAACCAATGGGTTGACCTTCTTCCACGCGGTTTTGTGTATAATTCAGCGGCTCAACCAGTTTAGTCACCTTATTTGTATTGTAGGTAACATTAAAGCTGAGGTTCCAGACAAGGGCTCCGGAAACGGGTGTAGCGTTCAGAATAATTTCAAGTCCTTTGTTTTCCATTTTTCCTACATTTTCGAAAATGGTACTATAGCCTGAACTCATGGGCACAGAACGATTCAACAACATGTTACTGGTTTCCTTCACATAGTAATCGATTTCACCAGAAAGCCTGTTATTGAAGAAACCAAAATCCAAACCGGCATCAAACTGGGTGGTTTTTTCCCATTGCAAGGAGGGATTCCCGATTTGGAAAGGATAAAACCCGGCTTTACCGGCATACTGTTTTGCCTCGACCATACTCATATAGCCATAATCAGGTATTCCTGCATTTCCTGTTTCGCCAAATGAAACCCTGGGTTTCAGAAAGGACAACCACTGAATATCGCTTAAAAAAGCTTCCTGTGTTATAATCCAGCCAGCACTGAACGAATAGAAATTTCCGAAACGTTTATCCTCGCCAAATCGACTTGATCCGTCACGTCTGAAACTGGCCGAAAAAAGGTACCTGTCCTTTAGCTTGTAGTTTGCCCTGGCAAAATAAGACAGGAAGGTTGTTTTGGAATTGGCAGAACCGAAATAGGTGTTGTCTGCGGCAGCGTCCAGGTCGAGGAATGAATCGCTCGGGAATGTTTTCCCGCCCATTGTTCCCCTGGTATACTTTTCCTGTTGAAACGACAAACCGGCCACCATGTTCAGGCTATGTGCCTGGCCAAACTTCTGATCAAAAGTCAGGTAATTATCCGCCATCAGATTCAGGTTCTGCACAGTCCTGAAGGCACCGTTTCCTGCCGGAAGGCCATCGTCGGTTTTTGGACTCACCCTTTCCTCCTCGCGCTGGTTGAAATTATCAATTCCCAGCATGGATGTGAATGTTAATTTTTC